>NZ_JBWBEW010000004.1:0-287468 GCF_056148915.1 Microvirga sp. jy35
CGCATGCCCCAGCCTTGCATGTACACGGCTCAAAGGGAATCCTCAATCGGACTCTTCTGTCAGGCGGAAACCACTAGCTGTCGAGGGCCTCTCCATTCACGTCGTCACCGGCCTTGTGCCGGTGATCTCGTTTACAACGCCCACTATCCTCCTCCTGAGGAGGTCACTTAAGCGGCCGTCTCGAAGGAGGCTCCAGAGAGCACTGGACAATCCTTCGAGACGCAGCTGCGCTGCTCCTCAGGATGAGGACGAGCCAAGAAGGGCGTGGATGGCCGGCCCAAGGCCGGCCGTGACGAGCTCACTTTCGCTAGCCGATCTCCACCACCACCCGGCCCTTGATGCGCCCGGCGACGATTTCCTTGCCGGCCTCCAGCACCCCATCGAGCGGGATGGTCGAGGTCATGGCGGCGAGCTTGCCGTGATCGAGTTCGCTGGCGATTCGGCTCCAGGCCTCGAGCCGCAGCGCCTTGGGGGCCATCACCGAATCGACCCCGAGCAGGGACACGTTGCGCAGGATGAAGGGCGCGACCGTGGTGGGCAGGTCCATCCCGCCCGCAAGGCCGCAGGCCGCGACCGCGCCGCCGTACTTCGTCATGGACAGGACATTGGCCAGCGTCGTGGAGCCGACCGTGTCGACACCCGCGGCCCAGCGTTCCTTGGCGATGGGCTTGGCGGCTCCGGCGAGTTCGCTGCGGTCGAGGATCTCAGCCGCTCCCAGGCCCTTGAGGTAATCCGCCTCCTCGGGCCGCCCGGTCGAGGCGATCACGTGCCAGCCGGCTTGTGCCAGCAGCGCGACGGCCACCGAGCCCACCCCGCCGACGGCCCCCGTCACGATGGCAGGTCCCCGATCCGGACGCTGGCCGTACCGCTCCAGGGCCATGAGGCAGAGCATCGCCGTATAGCCGGCCGTGCCGACGGCCATCGCCTGCTGCGCAGACAGGCCTTGGGGCAGCGGGATGAGCCAGTCGCCCTTCACGCGCACCCTCTCGGCATAGGCGCCGAGATGCGTTTCCCCTAAGCCCCAGCCGTTGAGGACAACGGCATCGCCGGGCCTGAATTCAGGATTTGTGGAGGCTTCCACAATGCCAGCGAGATCGACGCCGGGGATCATCGGAAAGCGCCGCACTACCGGTGCCTTGCCGGTGAGCGCGAGCCCGTCCTTGTAGTTGAGCGTCGAATGCGACACGCGGACGGTGACATCGCCGTCCATGAGGTTCGCCTCGTCGAACTCACGGATCCCGACACTCTGACCAGCCTCGGCCTTCTCGATGACGACGGCTTTGAATGCGCTCATGCCGATTCCTCCCCGGACCATTTGTGGCGCGGCGGAGGATGAGGGCAAGCAGCGAGGGCTCATCCCTTCGCAGCAGGACGGGGCTTGAAATGCCTCATGCGGCCAACCCGAGCCTCACCCTGAGGAGCGTAGCGCCTCGAAGGACGAGGGGTGTTTTGTTGGATGCTCTTATTCCGCCGGCTGCAGCGCCGGGGCGCGGTCGACCGGCTGCTCCTTGATCGGCAGGTTGATCAGGGCCGAGGCAAGGCCGAGCAGGACGGAGAGCCACCAGACCATGCTGTAGTTGCCGTTGATCTCGTAGAGCAGTCCGCCGAGCCATACGCCGAGGAAGCCGCCGACCTGATGCGAGAAGAACGCGAAGCCGTAGAGCATGGCCATGTAGCGGGTGCCGAACATCAGCATCACCAGGGATGACGTGGGCGGCACGGTGGAGAGCCAGAGCAACCCGATGGAGATGCCGAACAGGATCGACGTGACGGGCGTGGCCGGCACCAGGATGAACGCCGCGATGGCCACCGATCGGCCGAGATAGATCCAGGCCAGCAGCCAGCGCTTCGACATGCGGGTGGAGAGCCAGCCCGACCCCAGCGAGCCCGCCGCATTGGCGAGGCCGATGACCGCGAGGGTCCAGCCGCCGACGGCCGCCGAGAGACCGGCATCCTTCAGGTAGGCCGGCAGGTGCACGGTGATGAAGGCGAGTTGGAACCCGCAGGTGAAGAAGCCGAGCACCAGCAGCACATAGGAGCGGTGCTTGAAGGCTTCTGCCAAGGCCTGACGGATCGACTGGTTGGGGAGCGCAGCCGGCCCGGATTGCGCGGAGTCGCCGGTCGGCCGGGTTGCGAGGGCGAGCGCCAGGGGCATCACGAGCAGGACGCTGCCGGCGAAGACCAGAAGAGTGTGCTGCCAGCCGAAGGAGTCGATCAGCACGTTGCCGATGGGCGGGAACAGGAACTGGCCGAAGGAGCCTGCCGCGGTCCCCGCCCCGAAGGCCATCGGTCGCCACTTCTCCGGCAGGATCTTGCCGAAGGCGCCGAGCACAAGGTTGAAGGAGCAGCCGGAGAGGCCGAAGCCGATGAGCACGCCGGCGCCGATATGCAGGACGCCGGGCGTGGTCGCATAGGCCATAACCACGAGACCGAGCGCATAGAGCAGAGCGCCCACGCAGAGCACCCGGAGTGCCCCGAACCGGTCCGCCACCGCGCCGGCGAAGGGCTGTCCGACGCCCCAGAGGAGGTTCTGGACCGCGATGGCAAAGCCGAAGGTATCGCGGCCCCAGCCGTATTCGGTGATCATCGGCAGCTGGAACAGCCCGGCGGAGGCCCGGGGGCCGAACGTGATCAGGGCGATGAGGCAGCCGCAGACGACGATGATTTCCGGGGAGACACGGGAGCGGGCGGGCGATGCGTGCATGGTCACGGCCTCAAGGGGCAGAACAGGGACGGCACCCTAGCCCAAGTCTTGCATCAGCAGAATTGAAAGTTTGTCGCGTTTGGTATGACGCTTTGTGATGGGTGAGGAGCGGCCCGCAAGCCGGGCCGCTCGCCGAGTGGCCGCCGCTCAGATGACGGCAAAGTCGTCGTATTTGAGGCTCAGGTTCTTCTTGAGCAGAGCGAACTCGACGGCCTGCCCCTTGCCGGAGCCATCGGCATCGTAGGACAGAACCCCCGTCTTCTTGTTGTAGATCAGGTAGTCGTCCTTGTCCTTGGCCTTGTCGCTGGCCTTGAAGAAGGATGACTTGAGCTTGGCCGGGCTCTTCTCCGAGCCCTTGCTCCCGAGCTTCTTGAAGATCTTGTTGTCGAGCCAGATCGTGTCGTCGGCCACCTTGAAGTCGGTGATCGTGTCCTTGTTCGTCCGCTTGTTGGGCGTGGTGTTGAAGACGAAGATGTCGAGGCCGCCCTTGCCGGTGAGCTTGTCGTTGCCGAGCCCGCCATAGAGCTTGTCGTTCGTGTCCTTGCCCACGAGAGTGTTGTTGCCGGCCGTTCCCCGGATCGGGTTGGCCCCGGTGCCGGTGACGACGCCGCCGGAGACCACCTTCACCCCATTGACGTAGACGTTCTCGATGCCGGTGCCGGCATAGTTGAAGGTCGCATAAACGGTGTCGTTGCCGCTCGTATCGACGACCACATCGTTGGCGCCGTCGATGTAGTAGGTGTCGTCGCCGGCTCCGCCCTCGAGCCGGTTGGCGGCGGAATTGCCGATCAGGGTGTCATTGCCGCGTCCGCCGATCGCGTTCTCGATGACGGCGCCGTTGGCGATGGTGAAGCCGCCGGCAACGCCGACCTCTCGCGAGAGGAAGCCGCCCGCATTGGGATCGCCGTTGGCCAGGGTGGCGGCTCGCAAGTCGATCGTCACGCTCTCGGTGGCAGTCTGGCCGCTGATCGTGTCGATGCCGCCCGCATCCCAGATGCAGGACCAGCCGGTAGCCCTGCCAACACCCCATACGCCATTCCAGCTATTCCACGTTGGCAGCTCATAAACATCGCCGGCAGTCGCCGTCGTCATGTTGGCGCCGTAAATCTTCTGCAGCGCGGCAATGTCGAAGGCCCCGAAGGTCTTCATGGAGCCCCATTCGCCCGAGGGCTCTCCTGAGCCCTGATGACTCCAGTTGGACGTCATGACCGTGAACGGCGCCTGATTAAGGCCGAGCGGGCCGGGGCCTCCTCCGCCCGCTCCGGGGAACTCAAGATGGGTCTGCTGTAGGCCGAGCGAGGCCCCGACCATGTTCAGGATCATGGTGAAACCCATCCCGCCCGGATGTGGAACACTCCAGGCCCCTTCATCCCAGGTGTTCAGGTAGAGCCATGATTGATTGCGGTTTGCTGAAAAGCTCTCCTGAGGCGAGTCGGCACTCGCCCAGACTGCACCCCCCTCCCAGTTCTCCAGATCGGTCTTCCAGACGACCAGATTTGCATCGCTTGCGGGTCGGAAACCGTCGCTAAAATCAAGATCGATGTCGAAGTTGACCTGCGCGACCAGACCAGCCTGAGCCAACGCGTTTGCAATGGTAGCCGCATCATCCGACCAGCTGGTGACCGTCCATGTATTGGGTCCAAAATCGTCCTGAAGAAGGTACGGCAATCCATCCGAGCCAATCTTCGGGCCAAGATTGCCGTGATATTCCGTCCACCCTGTTCGATCATGACGATAGCCGAACTCGAAGGTGATAGGCCCGGTGCTCATATCCCAAACCGCACCGCCAGCAATCAACGCATCGACATAGGCGCTGCCATATCCGGAGCCTGGAATTGTGCGAAAACCCGCCATCTTAGTCTCTCAAATCAGTTTCACCTAAGTTTATTATACGTAATTACGTTGCTTTCAAGAGGTGTTCTACGGCACATCTCGCAACAGCTGCAGATTCTCTATGGGTTGATCAGAGCTGCCATTGGGGCAGCGACGGGCGGACGCAAGGCAAGTCCGGCACCCAGCGCAACCGAGCCGTGCCGGGTGGGAGCCTTATCGAAAACGCCTGAATGAGAGCGACTTGTATCCGCGGCTGATCAGGCGCAACCCGTCTAGACCACGAAAAACTCGTTGTGGCTCATGGCCAGGCCCTTCTTGAGGGTCGCGACCTCGACCGGCCTGTACTTGGAGCCGGTGCCGTCCGCATCGTAGAGGAGCAGGCCCTTCTTCGCATCGTAGATGACGCGGTCTTCCTTGTCCTTGGCACGTGAGGCCTTGATGAACATGTCCGGGCTGAACTTCACCGGCTTGTCGTAGGAGCCCCGCCCGAGCTTCGGGAAGGCCTGGTTGTCGAACCAGATCCTGTCGGAGGGAAGGCTGTAGTCGAGGATCTTGTCCTTGTTCGCGACCTTGTCCGGCCTCGCGGCGAACACGAAGGTGTCCCGGCCGGCGCCGCCTCTGAGCACGTCGTTGCCGCCGTCGCCCCACAGGGTGTCGTTTCCCCCATGACCGATCAGCGTATTGGCTGCGGCATTCCCGTAAAGCTTGTCGCCGGAGCGTCCGCCCGTGGCGTTCTCGATCACCACGCCGTTCGCGATCGTGAAGCCGCCGGCGACCCCCGATTCACGCGAGATGAACCCTCCCGCATTGCGGTCCCCAGCCCTCAAGGTCGCAGCCCGCAGATCGATCTGGACCCCGCCCGATGCATTCGCCGCCGTGATCGTGTCCGTCCCGCCCGCATCCCAGATGCAGAACCACCCCCGTTCATCGGTGAACAGGCTCCATGTCGGCAAGGTGTAGATGTCCCTGCCCGTACCCATGGCCATGTTCGGTCCATAGAGGGCCTGCAGGGCCGCGATGTCGAAGGCCCCGAGCCCTGCCTGATTGCCGTGGGTCACGTCGTAGCCGGCCCGGTCCCAGCCCGTATTGTACGACATAACCGTCCAGATTCCCTGGTTCAGGCCGTGGGTTCCGGTCGAGGATCCGTCGGTGACGCCGGGGAACGTCGTTCCCCCCTCGTCCCCGCCATCATGCGGATGCGCCAGCCCCAGGCCATGCCCGAGTTCGTGCAGCACGGTGTTGAGGCCGTCTCCCCCGAAATGCATATTGCTCCAGGAGGGCGTGGAGGGATCGAAATACCCCCAGATCTGATCGCCGCTGGGCAATTCATGGATGCCGAGCGTGCTGTCGCCGATCGCTGTCTTCCACCAGACGATATCGGCCGCGCTCACCGTATCGACGAGCTGGAACCTGAGACCGCAGACGCTCCCGTAGACGGCGGCCGCGTAGTCGAAGACGTTTTTCTCCGCAGCGGTCCAGTTATGCGCCTGGGCCGCGCTGGTGAGGATCTCGCTGGCCCCATGGCGAGCACTGGCGGCGGCGAAGTCGCCGCTCTGGCCGAAATAGACCTTGATCGGCTCTGCGGTCGTGTCCCAGGCCGTTCCGCCCCAGATCAGGGAATCCACAAAGACATTCCCATAGCCGGCGCCCGGCACAGCGTTTCGGATCGTCGCCATCATCCCCTCGTCCCGAGACCGCATCGTCCAGGCGGACCTTCAGTTCCGCTCCGAACGATGCGCCAGCATAAAGCCTACGCATCCAATGGCTCCCAAAAGCGAAAGTCCACTTTCGGGTCCGATGCTCAAGCCTTAAGCTTCTACTACCCTATGACGCTTCTCCTAGTGCCGAAACGCACAAGCGAGGGAATTTCTCAGGTCTGTCCCGGTTTGAGCTTGTAGAAGATGTGTCGGCCGATCACGTCCATCTTCTTCAGGCGACGGGACCAGGAGGGACGAACGTAATCCGCATGGTAGTGGGTCGCGCCACCCACATCGGCCAGATAGGTCCTGCCCTCGAGCACGGCGCTCGCCACCCTGGTCGCCCGCTCCCAGGATTCGGTGTCGCGGATGCGAAGGGATTTGCCTTCGCAGGCGAAGGTGAACTGGCAGGCGAGATGGCGGTGGCGGTTCTGATAGACCACGCCGCAGATGGACGAGGGATAAAGCCCGCTCTTCACGCGGTTCAGGATCACCTGGGCGACCGCCGCCTGCCCTTCCACGGGCTCGCTGCGGGCCTCGAAATAGACCGCCTCGGCAAGGCAGCGCTGCTCCTTGTTCAGGTTGTCTGGATCGATCAGGTCGGCATAGCGCGGGCGGTCGGGATCGTCGCTCTTCGGCAGGATCGTCATCTCGCCCCGGTCGAGACGCGGCGATTGCAGCGAAACGGGAGCGGCCGCGATCTCCATGGGCGTCGCATCCATGGGCGCCGGCGTTGCCGAGGACAGGGTGACGGCCCGCTTGACCATCGGCGTGGTCGGGCTCGCCGAGGCTCCTGTTGAACCTGCCGCCGCGGCCGCCGGAGACTGCACCGAGGTGGCCTGTCGGGTGGTGGCGTATTCAGGCGCCTGCCAGGGCTCGAAAGCCTGCTCCATCTCGAACTCTTCGAGCTGCCCTTCCATGAGAACGGTAGGGGGCAGGAGGTTTTCGTCGCGGCTGTAGAGCAGCCTCGCGCTGCCGGCTTGATTGAGAACCGGGCGCAGCTGCTTGGCGCGGCGCGAGAGAGTCGCATGGGGCGCAACCAGCGGGTTCCCCTTCAGGGAGCGGTCGATGACCGCGTCGGTGGCTGCATGGGCCTTCCGGTCGGCCTTGAGAGGCTCGGAATCGGCTGTCTCATCCGGCAGGTCGTAACGCGGCAGGGAGCGGAGAATGTCGCGCTCGACCCCGAGCCTGCTCCCGGCCATGGAGGCGCCGGTGGGCGGAACGAGGGCGGTGTCGACGAGGCGGGCGGTGGCGCTGCGCGGGGCGAAGCTCACGCCGGAATGGAGGTCGTTGCTGGCCGAGGCGGTGAACGAGATCAGCAGGCCCGTCGCCAGGGCCCAGGGAGCCGTGGTGGCGCAGATCCATTTCACCCGAGATCGACGATACGGAAGACGCACGCGCAACACCCTGCAAAGACTCGACACAATCCGGAGCATCCAGCAGGAGGGCTCCGATGGCTTAAAGTTATCGCGGGTTAAGGTTGATGGGTGGTTAAGACGGAGCCCGACCTAGCGGGACCCGGCTGCGGCAGCCTGACGCTTTCCGGCCAGGCGCCGCAGCGCATCGGCGGTTTCCGCATCGGCCGGAAAGAAGGCCTCGATGGCGAGCTCCGACAGGGTCACGTCCACCGGGGTGCCGAAGATCGTGGTGGTGCTGAAGAGCGTCAGCACGCCCTCCTCCGTGGTGAGCTGCAGGGGCACGATGATCCCGGCATAGTCGTGAACCGCCCTCGGTCCACGGGCCGCAGCATCCGGCGTCGGGTAGGAGCGCAGCTCCTCGATCAGGGCCGCGAGCGTGGCATCGCCGGTCGCATCCACCTGCCGGTGCAGGCGGTGGACGAGATGGTTGCGCCATTCGGTGAAGTTGACGATGCGCCGCGCGAGCCCCGCCGGATGAACGCTCAGGCGCAGCACGTTCACGGGCGGCTTCATCAGCGCCGGATCCACATCGCCGATGAGCGAGACGAGCGCGTCGTTGGCCGAGACCAGCGACCAATGCCGGTCGACGGCCAGTGCCGGATATGGATCGTGCCCTCTCAACACGAGATCGACGGCCTGACGCATGCTCGCCAGCGCCGGATCGTCGAGGGAGCGTTCCGAATAGACCGGCGCGAAACCCGCAGAGACCAGCATGATGTTGCGCTCGCGCAGGGGCATGTCGAGCTTTTCCGCGAGCAGCAGCACCATCTCGCGGCTCGGCTGCGAGCGGCCCGTCTCGAGGAAGCTCAGGTGCCGCGTGGAGATCTCGGCTTCAAGCGCCAGGTCCATCTGGCTCATGCGCCGGCGCTGACGCCACTCGCGCAGGAAATCGCCGAGATGCGGGGTGCTGTTCACGGATTGGGGGCTCGCGGTTCTCATGAGGGGACCATAGCGCGGGGAGAATGCATCTTCCATGACCTCGGAGGTAATCGACGATGCTCCCTTCCGGCGCAATCCTGCATCCACGGTTGAGGCCCTCAGCCGACGAACCACAGGAGACAGCCATGATGAACATCCACTCCTCCCCGCTTCTTCGCCAGGCTCTCGTGGCCGATGCCGCCACCAGCGCCGCCTTCGGCCTGCTGATGCTGATCGGCGCCGGGCCGTTGAGCGGCGTTCTCGGACTGCCCGAGACGCTCCTGCGCATCGCAGGCCTCGTCCTCCTGCCCTATGCGGGCGTCATCGGCTGGCTCGGCGTGCGCGAGACGATCCAGAAGCCTGTCGCCTGGGCGGTGGTGCTGGGCAACGCGCTCTGGGCGGCCGACAGCCTCCTGCTCCTGGCGAGCGGCTGGGTTGCGCCCACGAGCGCGGGCTATGCCTTCGTTATATGCCAAGCGCTGGTGGTGCTGATGTATGCGGAGTTCCAGTATGTGGGCCTGCGCCGGTCAGCGGAAGCCGTGGCGTGAAGCATCGAGCGACCCCTCGTCATCCCGGACGGCGTCAGCCGATCCGGGATGACGCTTTGGTGCCCTACCCCCTTGCGTCCCGCCCATTGAACGGAATCGTCTCGATATCCGCGAGATCCACGGTCTCCAGGCAGCGCACATTGATCGCAGCCGTCGCCTCGCCGGTCGGCTGCTTGCCTTCCCCGAAGGTGGCCGCGCCGCAGGTGGAGCAGAAGCGGTGCTGAATCGTGTGCGTGTTGAAGGTGTAGGTGGCGAGATCCTCCTCGCCGCGGATCACGGTCAGCGCGCTGCGCGGCACGAAGGTGAGGAGATAGCCTTTCCGCCGGCAGATGGAGCAGTTGCACTCGATCACCTGCGCGAGATCCGTCTCGACCTCGTATGCGACCTTCCCGCAATGGCACGAGCCCTTGTGAAGCGCCATTCCTCTCCCCCCTTCGCTGTTATTATGCCATCGCCACCATTGCGGTCACGATGAGGCCCGCGCCGAGAACGGCCACGAAGCGGTCTCCCATGGTGAGCGGCTCCGCCCTGCCCTGCGCGGCCATCTGGCCAATGATCAGATCGAGCACCAGCGACACGGCGAAGGGCCAGGCCGCCGGCGGCACGATCAGCTCCTGCAGATGCGGCCGCGGTGCCACGATGAGGCCGATCACGATGCCGGAAACCAGCACCGCGGCGATGTAGAGCAGGCGCCCGCGCGACAGTGCCATCGGCGTCACGCCTGGCTCGCGGCCTTGCTGCCGAGCGCCGCCTGCGCGGCCGCAAGGCGCGCAATCGGCACGCGGTAAGGCGAGCACGACACGTAGTCGAGCCCCGTCGACTCGCAGAAGTGGATCGACGCCGGATCGCCGCCATGCTCGCCGCAGATCCCGAGCTTGATGTTCGGCCTCGTCTTCTTCCCGCGCTCCACCGCGATCTTCACCAGCTCGCCCACGCCTTCCTGGTCGATGGTGACGAACGGATCGGCAGGCAGCAGGCCCTTCTGCGTGTACGGGCCCAGGAACGAGGCCGCGTCGTCGCGCGAGATGCCGAGCGTGGTCTGCGTCAGGTCGTTGGTGCCGAAGGAGAAGAACTCCGCCGATTCCGCGATCTCGCCGGCCAGCAGGGCCGCGCGGGGCAGCTCGATCATCGTGCCGACCTGATACTCGATGGCGACGCCTCTTTCCGCCTTTACGGCTTCCGCCATGGCGACGATGCGCTCCTTCACCAGATCGAGCTCCGGCTTCGTCATCACGAGCGGCACCATGATCTCTGGAACGACGGGCTGGCCGGTCGTCTTGCCAGCCTCCACCGCCGCCTCGAAGATGGCGCGCGCCTGCATTTCGGCGATCTCAGGGTAAGCCACCGCCAGACGGCAGCCGCGGAAGCCGAGCATCGGGTTGAACTCGTGCAGTTCGCGAGCGCGATGTCTCAGCTTCTCAACGGGCGCGTTCATGGCCTTCGCCACTTCCTGCATCTCGTCTTCCGAATGCGGCAGGAACTCGTGCAGCGGCGGGTCGAGCAGGCGGATCGTGACCGGCAGGCCGCTCATGATCGTGAACAGCTCGGCGAAATCCTTGCGCTGCATGGGCAGCAGCTTGGACAGCGCCGCGCGGCGACCCGCCTCGTCGTCGGAGAGGATCATCTCGCGCACGGCGACGATGCGGTCGCCCTCGAAGAACATGTGCTCGGTGCGGCACAGGCCGATGCCCTCCGCTCCGAACGAGCGGGCGGTCTTGGCGTCGAGCGGCGTCTCCGCATTGGCCCGCACCTTCATGCGGCGCACCTTGTCGGCCCATCCCATGAGGGTGGCGAATTCGCCTGACAGCTCCGGCTGCAGCATCTTCACCTGGCCCAGCAGCACCTGGCCGTTGGAGCCGTCGATGGTGATGATCTCGCCTTTCTTCAGGGTCTGCCCCGCCACCGTGAGCGTCTGGGTTGCATAATCCACGCGGATCTGGCCCGCGCCGGACACGCAGGGCTTGCCCATGCCGCGGGCGACCACCGCCGCGTGGGAGGTCATGCCGCCCCGGGTGGTGAGGATGCCCTCGGCCGCATGCATGCCGTGGATGTCTTCCGGCGATGTTTCGACGCGCACGAGGATGACCTTGTGGCCGGCCTTCTTGGCGGCTTCCGCATCGTCCGAATTGAACACGATCTCGCCCGAGGCCGCGCCCGGCGAGGCCGGCAGGCCCGTGGCCAGGATCTTGCGCTCGGCCTTCGGATCGATGGTGGGATGCAGCAGCTGGTCGAGGGCCGCCGGCTCGACGCGGGTGACTGCCTCTTCCTGGGTGATCAGTCCCTCGCTCGCCAGCTCCACGGCGATGCGGAGCGCGGCTTTAGCAGTGCGCTTGCCGTTGCGGGTCTGGAGCATCCAGAGCTTGCCGGTCTCCACCGTGAATTCCATGTCCTGCATGTCACGGTAGTGCTTTTCCAAAATGCCGTAGATGCGCACGAGCTCGTTGTAGGCATCCGGCATCGCCCGTTCCATGGAGGGCTTGTCGGACCCGGATGCGACACGTGCCTTCTCGGTGATGTCCTGCGGGGTGCGGATGCCCGCCACCACGTCCTCGCCCTGGGCATTGATGAGGAACTCGCCGTAGAGCTCGCTCTCGCCTGTGGAGGGATTGCGGGTGAAGGCCACGCCCGTGGCGGAGGTCTCGCCCATGTTGCCGAACACCATGGCCTGCACGTTCACCGCCGTGCCCCAGCTCGCCGGGATCCCGTGCAGCTCGCGATACTTGATGGCGCGGTTGTTCATCCAGGAGCCGAACACGGCCCCGATGGCGCCCCAGAGCTGCTCCTGCGGCTCCTGCGGGAAGGGCCTGCCCAGCTCCTTCTCGACCAGCGCCTTGTAGCGCGGGAGCAGGGACTTCCAGTCCTGGGCGGTCATGTCCGTGTCGAGGCTGTAGCCCTTGCGGTCCTTGAGCTCGTCGAGGATCTCCTCGAAATGATGGTGCTCGATGCCCAGCACCACGTTGGAATACATGGTGATGAAGCGGCGGTACGAGTCATAGGCGAAGCGCTCGTCGCCGGCCCCCTTGGCCAGCGCCTCAACGGTGACGTCGTTGAGGCCGAGGTTGAGCACCGTGTCCATCATGCCGGGCATGGAGGCGCGGGCGCCGGAGCGGACGGAGACCAGAAGCGGGTTCTCGGCATCGCCGAAGGTGCGGCCCGTGAGGCGGCCAACGTAAGTGAGGGCTTTTTCGACCTGGGTCTTCAGCTCCTCCGGATAGGCGCGGCCATGATCGTAGTAGTAGGTGCAGACTTCGGTCGTGATGGTGAAGCCCGGCGGCACCGGCAATCCTAAGTTGGACATCTCGGCCAGATTGGCGCCCTTGCCGCCCAGCAGGTTCTTCATCCCCGCCTGGCCCTCGGCCTTACCGTCCCCGAAGGTATAGACCCACTGCGTCATCACTCGATCCCTTGGCTTAAGAAACGCCCTGCTGCCGCGCAGGTGTTGGCTTGAAACATGTGGAGCCCAAACGCAAGCTGAACAGCCACGGTTCCGGATTTTTATGGCGGGTAGACCTTAGGGTACCCTTAGGCTCCGCTCTTCCCCGTCATCCCCTGACTTGTTCCGGGGATCCACGTCTTTACCGGCGCTGAAGACGTGGATGGCCGGGACGAGCCCGGCCATGACGATGAGAACAAACAAAAGGCCGGGACATGCCCGGCCTTTCATAATCCTTTATAAGCTTGGTTTCAGACCCGGTAGCGCCCGTTGCGCTTCACGTAGACCGTGGTGCCCACGGGGACGCGCTCGTAGAGGTCGGCCACGTCCTCGTTGAGCATGCGTACGCAGCCGGAGGAGACCTGCTCGCCGATGCTCCAAGGCTCGTTGGTGCCGTGGATGCGGAAGAGCGTGTCGGCGCCGTTCTGGTGCAGGTAGAGGGCGCGGGCGCCCAGCGGGTTGTCGAGGCCGGCTTCCATGTAGCGCGGCAGGTCCGGCTTGATGCCGACCATGGTCCTGGTGGGCGACCAGGCGGGCCAGACGCCCTTGCGGCCGACCGAGGCGACCCCGCGCCAGGAGAAGCCCTGCTTGCCGACGCCCACGCCGTAGCGGATCGCCTTGCCCTCGGGCTGGACGAGATAGAGCATGCGCTCGTCGATATCGACCACGATGGAGCCCGGCTTCTCGGGGCCCTTGTACTCCACCGTCTGGCGGGCGTATTTCGCGTCCATCTTGCGGCGGTCGACCAGCGGAATGTTGTGCGGCTGATCCGGGATCGAGCCCACATACCAGTTGTCGTCGTCCACCGTGGCAACGGGCTGCTGGGCGGTCTGGCAGGCAGCCAGGGGCACGCTCAGGAGAGCGGCGATCAGGAGGCGTCGAATCATCATCGGTCTTCTGAATTGAATCGGTTGCCGCCTACCTAGAGCTCCGAGGCCGCCTTGGCTGTGCCCCTCAGGCAACACCTTAACCTGAATTAACCTGCGGGAGCTGCCCCATGCGCGTGGCGCAACCCTCGCGGTTTGCCAGGGCTTGGTTACCCCTCGATGCGGGAGAAATCCGCCACTGTGCGAGTCGCCTCGCGGATGCTGTTGAGGAGCCGCAGGCGGTTGGCCCGGAGCGCGGGATCCTCCGCATTGACGGTCACCTTGTCGAAGAAGCCGTCCACGGGTTGGCGCAGGCGGGACAGGGCCCGCATCGCCCCCTCGAAGTCCTCCGCCTCAACGGCAGCGGCCGCCTCGCGCTTGGCGCCGTCGAGAACCACGGCCAGCGCCTTCTCCTCGATCTGGCCCTGGTCGTTGACGATCTGGAGATCGGGCGCCTCATTGTAGGCGCGCCCGTCCTTCTTCTCCTCGATACGCAGGATGTTGGCCGCGCGGCGATAGCCCGCGAGCAAATTTTTGCCATCCTCAGTGTCGAGGAAGCGGCCGAGGGCTTCGACGCGGCGGACGATCATGAGCAGATCTGATGAACCGCTGAGAGAAAGTACAGCATCAATTAGATCGTGCCGCGCCCCTTGATCACGCAGAGCAACTTTTAACCTATCTGCAAAGAATTCAAGCAGGTCCTGAGTTTTGAAATACGAGAGATCGGGCTTTTCGGCCGGATCACCAATCTCCGCGAGCTTTGCCTTCGCAGCTTCTAGAGATTTTGGGTCAACAACGAAGATAGCTTCGAGCTTCTGCAGAGCGTTGTAGATAACACCACGCAATTGCAGGTTACTCTTGTTCTCAAGCAAGAGCCTAATCACACCCAATGCCGCCCTACGCAGCGCGTAAGGATCCTTCGACCCCGTCGGCTTCTCGTCGATGGCCCAGAAGCCCACGAGCGTGTCGATCTTGTCGGCGAGCGCGACAGTGACCGATACCGGATCGGTCGGCACGCGGTCTGACGGACCGAGCGGCTTGTAGTGCTCTTCGATGGCAGCCGCGACGGACGCATGCTCGCCCTGCAGCGTCGCGTAGTAGCGGCCCATGACGCCCTGCAACTCGGGAAACTCACCCACCATCTCGGTGACGAGATCGGCCTTGGCGAGACGGGCTGCGCGCTCCGCGAGTTCAGGGTCGGCGCCGACGATGGGAGCGAGCTCTTTGCTGAGCGCCGCGATGCGCTCCACGCGCTCGTATTGCGTGCCGAGCTTCTCGTGGAACACGATGGCTTTCAGCTTCTCCAGCCGGTCTTCCAGCTTCACCTGCTGGTCCGTCTTCCAGAAGAAGTTCGCGTCGGAGAGGCGCGCGCGCACCACGCGCTCGTTGCCGCCGACAATCGTCTTGCCGCCGTCGCTGGCGATGAGGTTGGAGGTCAGCAGGAACTTGTTGGCGAGCTTGCCGGTGTTCGGATCGCGCAGCACGAAGCATTTCTGGTTCGCCCGGATCGTGGTGCGGATCACCTCCGGGGGGATGTCGAGGAAGGCTTCATCGAAGGAGCCCATGAGCACCACGGGCCATTCCACGAGGCCGGCGACCTCTTCCAAGAGTCCCTTGTCCTCGACGAGTTCGAGGCCTTGCGCGAAGGCGAGGTCCTTGGCGTCGTGCAGGATCATGTCCTTGCGGCGGTCCGTGTCGATCACGACCTTCGCGCGCTCCAGGACCGGCGCGTAATCGTCGAAGCGCTTCACGCGGATCTCGTCCGGCGCGAGGAAGCGGTGGCCCTTCGTGACGTCGCCCGATCCGATGCCGTCCACATCGAAACGCACCACCTCCGGGTCCTCGGTCTCGGGGCCGAAGGTGCAGACGATGGAATGGAGCGGACGCACCCAGCGAAGCGAACCGGACTCGCGGGAGGCTGCGCCCCAGCGCATGGATTTCGGCCAGGGGAAGTTCTTGACTATGCCCGGGATGATCTCCGCCAGCACGTCCGAGGTCGAGCGGCCGGGCTTTTCGATCACCGCGACGTAGAACTCGCCCTTCTTCGGATCGCTCTCGATCTTCGCCTGCTCGATGGAGGATAACCCTGCCCCTTTCAGGAAGCCCTGGATCGCCGCATCGGGCGAGCCGACGCGCGGCCCTTTGCGCTCCTCGCGCACGTCCTGCCCCTTCACAGGCAGGCCCGCCACATGCAGCGCCAGCCGCCGCGGCGTCGCGAAGGCCGTGGCGCCCTCGTAGAGGAAGCCGCGCTCCACGAGCGCATCGGTGACGAGCTTCTTCAGATCCTCCGCCGCACGACGCTGCATGCGGGCCGGGATTTCTTCGGAAAAGAGTTCGAGGAGGAGATCGGGCATGGGAGAACTTTTTATCTGAGAGGGAGGGGAACGGGAGGGAGCAGCGATCAGGCCGCCACGCCTCCGCCCTCGGTCTTCAGCCATGCGGCGCCGCAGGCCTTCGCCAGTTCGCGGACGCGCAGGATGTAGCTCTGGCGCTCGGTGACGGAGATCACGCCGCGGGCGTCGAGCAGGTTGAACATGTGGCTGGCCTTGATGCACTGGTCGTAGGCCGGCAGCGCCATCAGGTGGCGCTGGTCGTTGGCGTCGGGCTTCGGCTCGCCGGCTTCCAGGTACTTGCGGCAGGCGGCCTCCGCGTCGCGGAAGTGCCGGAACAGCATCTCCGTGTCGGCATGCTCGAAGTTGTGGCGCGAATATTCCTGCTCGGCCTGCAGGAAGACGTCGCCGTAGGTGACCTTCTCGACGCCCTCGAGGCCGTTGAAGTTGAGGTCGTAGATCGACTCCACGCCCTGCAGGTACATGGCGAGGCGCTCGAGCCCGTAGGTCAGTTCGCCCGCTACCGGCGAGCACTCGAAGCCCGCCACCTGCTGAAAATATGTAAACTGCGACACTTCCATGCCGTCGCACCAGCATTCCCAGCCGAGGCCCCAGGCGCCGAGCGTCGGGCTCTCCCAATCGTCCTCGACGAAGCGGATGTCGTGGAGGGCGGTGTCGATGCCGATGGCCTTAAGCGAGCCGAGATAGAGCTCCTGCAGGTTTGGCGGGTTCGGCTTCAGGATCACCTGGAACTGGTAGTAGTGCTGGAGCCGGTTCGGGTTCTCGCCATAGCGCCCGTCCTTCGGGCGGCGGGAGGGCTGCACATAGGCCGCGCGCCACGATTTGGGGCCGAGCGCCCGCAGGGTCGTGGCCGGATGGAAGGTGCCGGCACCCACCTCCATGTCGTAGGGCTGGAGGATCACGCAGCCCTGTTCGGCCCAGTAGCGCTGAAGCGTGAGGATCAGGCCCTGGAAAGAGCGCGCAGGGTTCATATGCGCGGGTTCGCTCGTCATGTCGGCGTCCGGTTTCATCCAAAAATTTCAGGCGAACCCTTGGGATGACGGGCGCTTCAAGTCAAGCGTCGGGGGGCGCCTGCTGTCATTCCCGGCCGGAGCGGAGGGGAAGGGAATCCATAGCGTAGAGCCTGATCGTGGATCCCCTTCCCTCGCTCCGCTTGGCCTGAGGATGACAACCGCCTCATCATGGCCGTCCCCGGACTTGATCCGGGGATCAGTCCAGGCCATCCCGATGCTGTGAAGCTCCGTGCCTCAATCAGTCGGGATCACCGGCACAAGGCCGGTGATGACGGCGCTCTTACAGCCCCAGCCTGGCCCAGGCGGCTCTTTCCTCGAGGGCGCCGACGATCTCGCCCGGATCGATGAGACTGGATTCGCCGATCGCGCGGCGGCCGAGCAGGCGACCCAGCAGGGGCCGACGGGCGGGCTCGATCATGCGGAACTGCACCTTGTCGCCGAAGCGCTGGCGCATGACGGAGCGGATGTCGCCGAGCCCGTCGACGAGACCGAGATCCACCGCCTCGGCCCCCACCCAGAAGGCTCCAGAGAAGAGATCGTCATAGGAATCGTTGAGCTTTTCGCCCCGACGATCCTTCACGAGATCGGCGAAGATGTCGTGGATCCGGCGCTGGAGGCCTTTCAGGCGCACCACGTCGTCCGGGTTCTCGGGCCGGAACGGGTCGAGCATGGCCTTGCTCTTGCCGGCCGTATGAACCCGCCGCTCAATGCCGATGCGTTCGATGAGCTCATGGAAGCCGAAGCTCGCGGAAACCACCCCGATGGAGCCCACGATGGAGGCCGGATCGGCATAGATCTCGTCTGCCGCGCAGGCGATCATGTAGCCGCCCGACGCCGCCGCGTCCTCCACGAAGGCGATGACGGGAAGCTTCTTCTCCGCGGAAAGACTGCGGATGCGCTTGAAGATCAGGTGAGACTGCGCCGCAGAGCCCCCGGGCGAGTTGATCACGAGGGCCACGGCCTTGGCGCCCGGCACGGAAAAGGCCCGCTCCAGCAGGGGCGCCACGCTCGACATGGCGAGCCCCGATCGAAGCGGCATCACGGCGCCGATGGGGCCGGACAGGCGCACCACCGGCACAACGGGGCTGGAATAGGAGCGGTACTTGGCGGGCAGGAGGAACTGCAGGCGTGCGGGGAGCATGGAGGAGATGGATGTTTGAGCCATGACCCCTATGTAGGGTGCACGGCCCGGCTTCCCAAGATGAACATCCCGTTAGGGAATTTGTCGGCCTCCGTTCAGCTAAGACCCCTTAAAAGATCAGGTATGAAGCACAGCCCTGCCATGACCCCAACCAACCGGCGCCTGGGGCTGTCGAGGAGAGAAAATGCGTAAGCTGTTGTTCGGCCTTCTTGGCTTTGCGACCCTTGGCCTCGGTGCCCTCTCGGCTCAACCGGTCGAGGCCCAGCCCTATTATCGGGACTACGGATATGGCTATCGTCCCGTGGTCGAGCGCCGTTATGTTCGGCCTCGCCCGCGTCCGGTTTTCAGCGTCCAGATCGGCACCCCCTACCGCGCTTATCGCCCCTACCGGGCTTACCGGCCTGCGCCGGTCTATCGTCCGGTCCGCACGGTCCGGCGCTGCTGGGTCGAGCGGCGGAGGGTGTGGACCAATTACGGATGGGTCCGCCGCCCGGTGGAGGTCTGCCGCACGGTGCGCAGACCCGGCCGCTGGTAAGTCTGCCAAGGGCGCCGAAAGGCGCCCTTTCTCATAGGCGGATGGCTTCGCCCCGGTGCAGCGCCTCGGCCTCAGGGGTGAAGCGCCCGTCGGGGCCGTTCAGGACCACCGGCGGCAGGATAGTCAGGGGAGCCCGGCTGCCCTTGATGCCGGACAGCAGGAAGCGGATCGCGGGTCGGTCGGCGGACGGGTGGACGAAGCGAAGCTCCATCCTTCCGAGCCACCTTGCCGAGTGCCTGAGGCACTCGGCCACCCGGTCAGCCCGGTGGATGATCACCAGCCGCCCCTTGGGCTTGAGCAGCCCCGTACAGGCCTTCAGCCAAGCCTCCAGCCCGCCCGCCGGCAGGGCATGGGCCGCCGCCCGGCCCAGATCCGGCGAGATGCGGGCCTGCCCCTCCTCCAGGAAAGGGGGATTGGTCAGGACGAGGTCGGCGCTTTCCGGCTTCAGGCCGGCAGCCTGGCGCGAGGCCTTGTCCAGCACATCGGCGACCACGATGTCTGCCCGAACGTCGTTCTCGCGGCAGTTCCTATGGCAGAGCTCGGCGAGATCAGGATCCTGCTCCACGAAGACGAAGCGCCCTTCCGGCGCCCGGGCAGCTGCCATCAGCCCGACCGCCCCGGTGGCGGCGCCCACATCCACGACCACGTCGCCGGGTTTAACAGGCGCGGAGGCGGCGAGCAGAACGGCATCGGTGCCGGCGCGATGGCCCCTGGCCGGCTGGGCCAGATGCACGCGCCCGCCGAGCAGTAAATCCTGCGTGATTTCAATCATGCCGCAGCTCGGCTCCAAGACCGGCTTCGACAATGAGGCGGCGGGCCTGTGCCGCGTGATCGTCGGGCACCAGGATCCGGCGCGGGAAGGCGCCGATCATGCCTTCCAGGGCGCTCATGTGCCTGTCCGCCACCAGAACCGGGATATTGGCGTTTTCCAATAAGGACTGTAGGAAGCCGACCAGAACGAGATCGCTGCTTCGGACGATTTCGACCATCGGCCTGAGACCCTTTCCTCTGCGGTAAGCGTTTGCATTGCAGCATGGAAAGTGCCATGCCAGTTCATATTCCTACCGGCTTTTCCCGCCGGCAACCCGGGTCGTGAAAGTGGGCGTCGTCGTTCCGTTCGAAGACAAGCATCCCGAGAAGAATGCGAGCATCGAGAAGCTCGTGTCCCTTGTGGCCTCCGACATGGAACGGGTCAATGCGATGATCCTGTCGCGCACGGGATCCGAGGTCACGATGATCCCGGAGGTGGCGAACCACCTCATCTCCTCCGGCGGCAAGCGCCTGCGCCCCATGCTGACGCTCGCGACAGCCGGCCTCTCCGGCTACCAGGGCGACGGGCATGTGAAGCTCGCGGCCTCCGTCGAGTTCATGCACACCGCCACCCTCCTCCACGACGACGTGGTGGACGAGAGCGACATGCGCCGGGGCAAAATCGCCGCCCGAATCAAATGGGGCAACGAGGCGAGCGTGCTGGTCGGCGACTTTCTCCTCGGCCAGGCCTTCCGCATGATGGTGGAAGTGGGGTCTCTCCGGGCCCTCGATATCCTGTCAGCCGCCGCAACGGTAATCGCCGAAGGCGAGGTGATGCAGCTCGCCGCCGCCAAGAACACCGAGACGACGGAAGACGAATACCTCGCCGTGATCCGCGGCAAGACGGCGGAGCTCTTTGCCGCCGCCTGCGAGGTCGGCCCGGTCATCGCCGGACGACCCAAGGCCGAGCAGGCCGCCTGCCGCTCCTACGGCATGAATCTGGGCATCGCGTTCCAGCTCGTGGACGATGCCCTTGATTACGGCGGCAAGGCCGCGAACCTGGGCAAGAACGTCGGCGACGATTTCCGCGAGGGCAAGATCACGCTGCCCGTGGTGCTCTCCTTCCGCCGCGGAACGGATGAGGAGCGCGCCTTCTGGAAGCGGGTGCTCGAGCAGGGCGAGATCGCGGACAAGGACCTCGAACAGGCCATCGCCATCATGCGCCGCCACCGAGCGCTGGAGGACACGGTTGAGCGTGCCCGCCACTACGGCGCCATGGCCCGCGACGCGCTGGCCCTCTTCCCGGCAAGCCCCATGAAGCAGGCGCTGCTCGACGCCGTCGACTTCTGCATCGCCCGTGCTCACTGAGCATAGCAGGTTTGTTCTTTTTACAGAACGAAATGGTTGACGAAAAAATCAAACGGATTAAAACCATTCCTGCCCTGGGGCCGGCTTCGGCTGCCTCAAGGCCGCGGTGATTTGAGACGAGCAGCTTGCGCCGCGTGATCAAACGCTAAAGCGCCACGGGCGAATCATGCCTCGTGGTTCACGAGGATCGACGCATCATGATGCGCATGTGCCCCATCTCTGTCCGATGTCCGTAAGGGCGTACACCGCTCGACATCAGCCATCGCATCACCGCCTGAAAACTCAGAACTCCAGCTCGAACAACCTCACCGGCTTCATGTTGAAGCCGCAACGACCCCTTGTCTGAAAGAGACCTGTCATGTCCGTTTTCAACCGTCGCACCCTTTTGGCAGCTACCGTCGCGCTCGGCGCTTCTTTGACGGCCGCTCTGCCCGCGGCAGCCCAGCAGAAGAGCATCAAGGTCGGCGTCATGTCTGGCGCCGAGGAAGAGGTGGCACAGGTGGTCAAGAAGGTTGCGGCCATGAAAGGTCTGACCGTCGACCTCGTGCCCTTCTCCGACTACGCCCTCGTCAACGAGGCGCTGGAGCGCAAGGACCTCGATGCCAACGCTTTCCAGCACAAGCCCTATCTCGACGCGCAGATTGCCGCCCGCGGCTACAGGATCGCGCCCGTCGGCTACACCTTCGTGCAGCCGATCGGCCTCTATTCCAGCAAGGTGAAGTCGGTCGCCGACCTGCCCAGGGGCGCCAAGATCGGCATTCCGAACGATCCGAGCAATGGCGGCCGCGCGCTCAACCTCCTGGCCGCGCAGGGCGTGATCACGATCAAGGAAGGCCGGGGCCTGTCGCCGAGCCTCCTCGACATCGCCGAAAACCCGAAGGGCGTGAAGTTCTCCGAACTGGACGCGGCGCAGCTGCCCCGCGCCCTGCCGGACCTCGACGCGGCGGTGATCAACACCGATCATGCGCTGAATGCCGGCCTCGACATCCGCCGGGACACGATCGCGGTCGAGAAGCGTGAGGGCAACCCTTACGCCAACTTCGTCGCCGCCCGTCAGGGCGACGCACGTCCGGAGATCAAGACCTTCGTGGAAGCCTACCAGTCTCCCGAGGTCGCGAAATTCCTGGAAGAGCGCTTCAAGGGCGCCATCATCCCGGCTTGGTAAGAACCACTGGCAAACTTTGAATGTCATGGCCGGGCTTGTCCCGGCCATCTCGCTTTTGTGAGGCTGAGCGCTCCATTCCATCGGGATTACCGGCACAAGGCCGGTGATGACGTGGGGAGTTGAGCTATCGCAAGCTCGTTGCCTTCACCCACCAGTCCGGCCGGACATTCTTGACCGCCTTTGCCCCCTCAGCGGCCGCTTCGCAATCGTCGTAGAGCCCGAACACCGTCGCGCCCGAGCCGGACATGCGCGCCAGGCGGCAGCCATCCGTCCCGCGCACGAGGCCGAGCGCTTCGCCGATCACCGGCTGCACCTCGAGCGCGGGCGGCTCGAGATCGTTGCGGGTTTGCTTGAGCAGGGCGAGAAGCGCATCCGGCGACGATGCCTCAGGGGCGGGATGCGCAGCGGCTGTCAGCCCCTGCCCAGGCTGCAGGCCCAGCGCCTTGAACACGCTCGGCGTCTCCACCGGCACGCGCGGATTGACCAGCACGGCGAAGAGGCGCGGCAAGGCCAGCGCGTGCCCCAGCTCCTCCCCTGCCCCGCGCATCATCCGGGCCCTCGGCTCAAGGCACACGGGCACATCGGCGCCGGTAAGCCGGGCGGCCTCCAGCAAGGCCCGATGCGACAGCGGCAGGCCGTTGAGGCGGCCTAAGAGCCTCAGGGCCGCGGCGGCATCGGACGACCCGCCGCCGATCCCGGCCGCCACCGGCAGGCGCTTCGTCAGATGGAAGGTGCCGACCTTCAGGCCGTCCACACGCTCCGCGAGAAGGCGGGCCGCCTTCATGACGAGGTTGTCGGCATGGCTCCCGGCGAGCGGTGCCGTCGGGCCGGCGACCTCCAGGGACAGGGTTTCAGAAGGCTCGAGCCGCAGGTCGTCGCCTGTTCCGGCAAAGGCCACGAGGCTTTCCAGGTCATGGTAGCCATCGGCCCGGCGCCCGAGCACGTGGAGCGTCAGGTTGATCTTGGCGGGTGCGCGGGTGGCAAGCGGCTGGGGCATGGCGCTTCCATGCCCGAGAGCGGCGCGGATGGGAAGAGTGGCCAGTTATGCCCGCTGTCATTTCGGGGCGCCGGAGGCGAGCCCCGAATCCATAACCGCTGACGATGCAGAAAGAGGCGCAACGCTGATCGCTCTTTCTTGAGACGTCGTGTTTATGGATTCCGGGCTCCGCTGCGCGGCCCCGGAATGACAGTGGAAAACAGGCTCAAAAACAGAAATGGCCAGGACGAGCCCGGCCATGACGTAGAAATGTGAGAAGAGCTTACCCGCCGTTCTGCTTCGGCGCTTCCGGCTGAGGCACGGGCACGTTCTCCGCGGCGGTCGGCTTCGGATCCTCTTCGAGACCGTTGTCGATCTTCTTGAGGATCTTCACGAGTTCCTCGTGCTCCGGATCCGAGTTCTTGGCGTGGTCCCACTGGAACTTCGCCTCGAGCTTGCGGCCGACCTTCCAGTAGGCATCGCCCAGGTGGTCGTTGATGGTCGAGTCGCCCGGCTTCAGCTCCACCGCCTTCTCGAGCTCGCGCACGGCGTCCTCGTAGCGGCCCATGCGGTAATAGGCCCAGCCCAGGGAATCGATGATCATGCCGTCGCGGGGAGCGAGCTCGACGGCCTTCGTGAGCATCTTGAAGGCTTCGTCGATATTCATGTTCTGGTCGACCCAGGAATAGGCGAGATAGTTCATCACCTGAGCCCGGGCGGCGTTCAGGTTCTCCGGAACGAGCTCCAGGGCCTTCTTCAGGTCGGCTTCGCCCTTGTCCCACTGCTTGGAGCGCTCATAGGACGAGCCGCGGTAGAAGAACAGGATCCAGTGGCCGCGCTCGGGCTGACCGACGAGATTGATGGCCCTCGTATAGGTCTCGGCCGCTTCCGCGAACTTCTTGCGCGAGCGCTGCACGTTGCCCAGCGCCATGACCACGTCCACGTCCTCGGGGTGCTCCTTCATGAGCTTGTCGAGATGGGTGATGGCATCCTCGCCGCGGCCCATCAGCTCGTAATTGTGCCCGATGGAGATGTCGGCGCTCGTGCGGATCGGCGAGTCCTTGGGAATCCGCGCGAAGATCGCATTGGCGTTGTCGTACTGCTTCAGGCGCTCGTAGACGTCGCCGAGGGTCACGAGGGCCAGCGGGTGATCCGGCTTGAGATCGAGGCCGAGGCGCAGATAGATGATGGCGGTCAGCTCGTCGCCCTGGGAATTGCCCACGACGCCAAGACCGTAGAGCAGCTCCGCCGCGCCGTCCTGCGCGGTGGTGACGAGCGGCATGAGGGGCTTGCCCTCCTCCAGCGCCTTCATGGCGGTGCGCACGATGGGATGGCGCGGAGCCGCCTCGTCGAACGCCTTGTAGACCTTCAGGGCTTCATCCTTGCGGCCCCGCTTGGCCAGGAACCGGCCATAGGCGTCGACCACCTGCAGGGTGTTGCGCTCGCCCTCGTAGGCCGCCTTGAAGCGCTTTTCCGCCTCGGCCGCATTGCCGGTCACGTCGGCGATGAGAGCTGCATGGTATTCGCGGAATTGGTCGAAGGCGCGCTCGTTCTTGAGCTTGTCGACGGTGGCCAGCGCCTGCTTGCCGTCCTTGGAGCCGGCGAAGGTCCACGCGCTCAGAAGCGTTGCCGTGAGGTCCGCCTGGCGGCCGCGGATGCTCTTGGAGAGCCGGGCGCGGGCATCAGCGTATTTCTGGGTCTTGATGGCGCGGACGCTGAGCGCGAACTGCGCGAGGTTGTTCGATCCATCCTGCGCCGAGAGGCGCTCGGCCGCCCGGATCGCGTCCGGCATGGAGCCGTTGGCCAGGAAGGCCACGAAGGCGCGCTCCAGAAGCTCCTGATTGCGGGGATCTTCCTGGATGGCCTGACGGAAGAAGAGCGTCGCAGCCTCCGTGTCCCGCGCCGAACCTGCCACGTAGGCCGACAGGAAATTGCCCTCAAGGCTCTGAGCCGGCTGCAGAATCTCGTCCTCGGCGGCGTTCGCCACGGCTGCAGGGGCGGCCAGCAGGCCGGCAGCCATCAGGATCAGGGCAGACAAGCCCCTGCGGGACTTCAGGTTTTTCAAGGTGGGCACGAAGCGCGGCTCCAATCATCGCGACATCTCTTGAAGTGGAGATGTGCGCCAAATCAGGCCGGAGAATGGCGTCTCCCTCGGAGCGCCGCAAGGGGACAATTGCCGCTGGGGCGTAAAAGCCTCGTGAGAGGGAGGGATGAGCCGGAAAGGGCGAGGCGTCATCCTGGGGCTGCGGAGCAGAGCCCGGATCGTCGGATAGCCTAGCGCAGGAACCCTCCTCCCCCTTGTGGGGAGGAGTTGGAGGTGGGGGTGTTGGCGCTACCTTCTGAAATCTTAGCGCTCACACCCCCACCCTGGCCCTCCCCACAAGGGGGAGGGAAATCGCGCTTTATCCTGCACCCAATCCTGGAACTCCGCTGCGCTGCGTCCGGGATGACCGCGGAAGGGATTGCCCTCACATATTGACGTAGTTCGGCCCGCCGCCGCCCTCGGGCGTCACCCAGTTGATGTTCTGGTTCGGGTCCTTGATGTCGCAGGTTTTGCAGTGGACGCAGTTCTGGGCGTTGATCTGATAGCGCACGCCCCCCTCGCCCTCGACCCACTCGTAGACTCCCGCCGGGCAGTAGCGTTGCGAAGGCCCGCCATAGACGTCGTGCTCGGATCCCTTCTGCAGGCCCATGTCCCTCACCTTCAGGTGGACCGGCTGATCCTCCTCATGGTTGGTGTTGGACAGGAACACCGAGGACAGCTTGTCGAAAGTGAGCACACCGTCGGGCTTGTCGTACCTGATGGGCTTCACCTGAGACAGCGGCAGCAGGCACTCGTGATCGGGCTTGCCGTGGCTCATGGTGCCGAAGGGCGACCAGCCGAAGATCTCGGTGAGCCACATGTCGAGGCCGCCCAAGGCCACGCCGGCCGTGGTGCCGTATTTCGACCAGAGCGGCTTCACGTTGCGCACGCGCTTGAGGTCGTAGCCGATGGGCGAGGAGCGCCAGGCCTCCTCGTAGGACGCCACCTCGTCGTGCGCCCGGCCCGCTTGCAGCGCCGCGAACAGATGATCGGCGCAGAGCATGCCCGACAGGATGGCGTTGTGGCTGCCCTTGATGCGCGGCACGTTCACGAAGCCGGCCGAGTCGCCCACGAGGCAGCCGCCCGGGAACGAGAGACGCGGCACCGACTGCCAGCCACCCTCCATGATGGCGCGCGCCCCATAGCCGATGCGCTTTCCGCCTTCGAACACGTCGCGCACCATCGGGTGGGTCTTGAAGCGCTGGAACTCGTCGAAGGGCGACAGGGTCGGGTTCTTGTAGTTGAGGTGCACCACGAAGCCGACGGACACGAGGTTGTCGTCGAAGTGGTAGAGCCAGGAGCCGCCGCCGGAATTGTTCGGCAGCGGCCAGCCCATGGAGTGGCGCACGAGGCCCGGCTGGAAGTGCTCGGGCTTCACCTGCCACAGCTCCTTGATGCCGATGCCGTACTTCTGGTGGTCCTTGCCCGCATTCAGGCCGAAGCGCTCCACCATCTGCTTGGTGAGCGAGCCCCGCGCGCCCTCGCCGAAGATCGTGTACTTGGCGCGAAGCTCCATGCCGCGGGTGAAGTTGGCGTTGGGCTCACTGTCACGGCTGATGCCCATGTCGCCGGTGGCCACACCCACGACCTTGCCGTCCTCGATCAGCACTTCGGAAGCCGGGAAGCCGGGATAGATCTCGACGCCGAGCTCTTCCGCCTTGCGGCCGAGATAGCGGGCGACATTGCCGAGCGAGCCGATGTAGTTGCCGTGGTTGTTCATGAGCTTGGGCATGAACACGTTGGGCAGCTTCACGCCGCCGGCATGGCCCAGATACATGAACTCGTCGGCCGTGACCTCCGTCTTGAGGGGCCGGTCCGGATCGGAGCGCCAGTCCGGCAGGAGGCCGTCGAGGCCGATCGGGTCGATCACGGCGCCGGACAGGATGTGCGCACCGACCTCCGAGCCCTTCTCCACCACGACCACGGAGATGTCCGCGCCTACCTCGGCGGCCTGCTGCTTGAGCCGGATGGCGGCGCTGAGGCCTGCGGGACCCGCGCCCACGACGACGACGTCGAACTCCATCGATTCACGGGCGGGCAGATCGGCCATGGGCTTTCTCCTGATACGCGGCTTCAGCGCCTGATGAAGCAGACGGTTTACATATGAACAATCCGTCCGAATTCTCAAGCCATTCTAATCCACACACTCCTAGCTTTATTGAAGCACGGCTGAAAGTTCTCTTTCCGCATAAGGTTATGCCGAAATCCGATGATCGCCATCAGGTTTGAGGGGAATCCTTCGGCGTGACCAGGCAGGGCAATCGCCGGGATGGGGTGACCATCCCGAGTTGTTCAACAATGCCGGTAGGTTTACAAAGGAGCATGCAGGACCATCCGTCCAACCATGCGGCGTTCTACGCGCTGTTCGACACCTCCATCTGCCACTGCGGGCTGGCCTGGAACGAGCGTGGCGTGATCGGCTTCCAGCTCCCCGAGGACGATGCATCCAGAACCAGGGGCCGCATCGTCAAGCGCTTTCCCGGGATCGTCGAGGCCCCGCCGCCCCTGAGCAGTCGGGAGATCATCGCCGATGTGACGGCTCTGCTGCGGGGAGAAGCGCGCGATCTGTCCGCCGTGCCGCTAGACATGGAGGGCGTGTCCGACTTCGACCGCCGCGTTTATGAGATCGCCCGCAGCATCCCGCCGGGCCGCGTGGTGACCTACGGTGAAGTTGCATCCCGGCTCGGCATCAACAACGCCAGAGCCATTGGCCAATCTCTTGGGCGCAATCCGTTTGCCGTGATCGTACCCTGCCATCGGGTCGTCGCGGCGGATGGCAGGCTCGGCGGCTTCTCGGCCAATGGCGGCGCCACGACCAAGCGCCGCCTCCTCGCCATCGAAGACGCCAGACGCGACGAGAATCCGACCCTCTTCGACCTCATCTCGTGAGGACCAAGATCACTGGGGTTCTTCGCAAACCTGAGTTGTCCACAGGCCTGGGAATGCTTACATACGGATCATGCAGGATCTCCCTTCCGACCGCGACGCTCTCCAGGCGCTGCTCGACTTCCATGTCGAGGCGGGAGTCGATCTTGCGCTTGACGAAACCCCACACAACCGCTTCGCAGAGCCCAAGGCCGAGGCCGCCAAGCCCCAGTCCCCCAAGGCTCCCCCTGCTCAGCCGGCACCCTCCCCCCGAGCCCTGCCGAAGGCCGCCGCCAGCGCGCCCGAGGAAGTCGCCGGCATGGCCCGCGAGCAGGCACGCCATGCACAATCCCTCGAGGAGCTCGAGGCGATCCTGGCGGGCTTCGACGGCTGTGCCCTGAAGTTTTCAGCCAAAAACCTCGCCTTCGCGGACGGCAACCCGGAAGGTCGGGTGATGCTGGTGGGCGAGGCTCCCGGGGCTGACGAGGACCGGATCGGCAAGCCCTTCATGGGCCGCTCCGGCCAGCTGCTCGACCGCATGCTCGCGACCATCGGGCTCGATCGCACCCAGGTCTACGTAGCCAACATCGTGCCCTGGCGCCCGCCGGGCAACCGTACGCCGACGCCTCAGGAAATCGCGATCTGCAAGCCGTTCATCGCGCGGCAGATCGAGCTGGCGTCGCCGGAATTCCTGCTCTGCCTCGGCGGTCCCGCCGCTCAGAACCTGCTCGGCATCAAGGACGGAATCCTGCGCACCCGCGGCCGCTGGTTTACCTACAAGGCCGAGGATGGGCGCGAGGTCAAAGCCCTGCCGACCCTGCACCCGGCTTATCTCCTGCGCCAGCCGCTGCAGAAGCGCCTCGGCTGGCGGGACTTCCAGGCCCTGCGGCGGGCGCTGGACGGGCGCGAATAAGACACCTTTTCGGAACCGGTTCGTATGGTTACGCCTTAAGATCCTGCGGCACGCGGGCCGCTGCTTGTAGGTGAATCATGCGCTGGCAAGACTTTCGAACCTCGTCCAATGTGGAAGACCGTCGCGGCATCGGCATGGCGGGCGGCGGGGGCCTCGGAATAGGCGCGATGGTGATCCTCGGCCTCGTCGGCTGGGCGCTGGGCATCGATCCCCGCATCCTGATCGGGGGCGCCGAGATGATGACGGGCGGCGGCTCCGGCTACCAGCAGCAACAGCAGCAGGGCCGGCAGGGGGCGCCGCAGGACGAGGCCGGGCGCTTCGCCGCCGCGATCCTCGGCAATACTGAAGACGTGTGGAACACGGTTCTGCCCCAACAGGCCAATCGCCAGTATCAGGCGCCCAAGCTGGTGCTGTTCTCCGGCACCACCCGGTCCGGCTGCGGCGGCGCGCAATCCGCCATGGGGCCGTTCTACTGCCCGCTCGACCAGACCGTCTACATCGACCTGTCCTTCTTCGAGGAGATGAAGAGTCGCTTCCGTGCCGGAGGCGACTTCGCCTATGCTTATGTGCTCGCCCACGAGGTCGGCCACCATGTGGAAAACCAGCTCGGCATCCTGCCGCGCGTGCAGGAGCGCCAGCAGCAGGTCAGCAAAGCAGAAGGCAACCAGCTCTCCGTGCGCGTCGAGCTAATGGCCGACTGTCTCGCCGGAGTCTGGGCCCACCATTCCAACCAGCGCTGGAAGTCGCTGGAGCAGGGCGACATCGAGGAGGCGATCCGAGCGGCAGAGGCCATCGGCGACGACCGGCTGCAGAAGCAGTCACAAGGCCGCGTGGTGCCCGACAGCTTCACCCACGGCTCCTCCGAGCAGCGCATGCGCTGGCTCACGACCGGCTTGAAGAGCGGGACGATCCAATCCTGCGACACGTTCCGGGCCAGTCGGCTCTAAGAGCGCTGAACGGACCTGTCCCTGGATAAAGCCCGAGCCGCGAGGGCAGATGTGAGGATTGCCCTCCACGATGATCTCCTGGGCGATGCGCCTCAGTGGAGGTGAGCCGGGGATGAGAACGGCTTGGTCGCATCCACCACGAACAGCGCGAACTCCTTCAATTCGGCTGGGCCGCTGCTCGACACTTCCATAGGCACGTCGCCTCCATGACCTACCAGGGTTTGGCCGGCTGAGACGCGCGCCACGCCGTGCGGGGTCCGTTGAGTCAGTTCCCCGGCCAGTACGTAGAACGCCTCCGACCCTGGATGGGTATGCACGGACGTGACGCTGCCTGGAGGACCGCCTGCCTCGTTGATGCGGAGAAGATACTCCCCTGCCTTGACCTGAGGGAGCGGCCCGATCTCGGCGACGCGCTTGCCTCCCTTGGAGGCTTCCCCTGCGCGGCCAAGTTCGAAGAGCCAGATCTGACCTGCTGACTCGGCCACCAGTCCCAAGGGACCTGCGGCCGCCTGCGCCTGCTCCTTGCTGTCGAAGGTGTCGATGCGCCAGAACAGATCGCCTGCCGGCAGCTCCGTCACCTTCTTCTCGACCAGGGGCTTGACGGAGAAGGCCTGCTGAGCGGTTGCCAGCGAGGACAGGACGAACAGCCCTGGGACCAATGCTGCGATGAGCTTGCGTTTCGTCATACAACCTCTCCAAAGTTTGGACGTGCCATGGCACGAGTTCACGAAAGCCCCGGCAGGGCTCCGTTCGACTAAGTTGTACGCAATCGTCCGGCCGCGTTGCGGCCACGACCGGATGGCTTTCACGATGCGCCTTTTAAGCCTCGAAATCCAGATGAAATCAGCAGCTGGAGGCTCCGGCCTCTCGCTTCGCTCACGCCAAAATGACAACCCGAGAGTGGCGACCCGGCAGTAAGCCGGGTATGACAGGGACGCTGAATGCTTCTCCGAAGAACAGGCCCTTCTCCATGCCCGGCATCGACGACAGCCTTCCCTTCATCTCCCTCAGCATCGCCGTGCTGACCGTTTCCGACACCCGTTCGCTGGAGGAGGACAAATCCGGCGCCACGCTGGCGGAGCGGATCACGAAGGCGGGACACAGGCTCGCCGACCGCGCCATCGTGACCGACGACGTGGAGGCGATCCGCGGCAGGGTGCAGGGCTGGGTTGCCGATCCGACCATCGACGTGGTCGTCACCACGGGCGGCACGGGCTTTACCGGCCGCGACGTGACGCCGGAAGCCATCGAGCCCCTGTTCGACAAGCGGATGGAAGGCTTTTCCGCTGTCTTCCACCGAATCTCCTACGACAAGATCGGCACCTCGACGATCCAGTCCCGGGCCACCGCCGGCGTGATCGGCACGACCTTCGTGTTCGTTCTGCCGGGCTCGCCCGGCGCCTGCAAGGATGCCTGGGACGGCATTCTGGCCAACCAGCTCGATTACCGGCACCGGCCGTGCAACTTCGTCGAGATCATGCCGCGCCTCGACGAGCACCTGAAGCGAGGCAAGCTGAAGGCCTGAGGCCGAGAGATTTCAGCCTCACACCAGCGGGATGGTCTCTGCGAGCGTCGAGTCGAGAACGAGGTCGTCGCATGCTCCCATGAGCCACAGATGATCGACGGTGAACCGAAGGATCGTCCTGTCCCACCAGCTTTCGATCAGCGAAGCCAGTGCCGCCGCCTCGTCGGCATCGAGATCGTCCGTCAGGTTGTAGAGGCCGACGACATAAAGATCTGTCTCGCGACAGCCCAGACTGCGCTGAATGTGCCGGAAGACGTTCTCGCCCTGTCGGCTTTCGGGATAGGCCCGAAGGTAAAGCCTTCCGCGGTTCACGCTGCCGGAGAACAATCCGCGCAGCTCCACATGGACGGGTCCGATCCCGGCCAGTTCCTGCCGCTGCACGTCCTGGAGCACGGGCGGCTCTCCGGTGGAAAGCGAGCCGCAGATCGTTGCGTGCAGCTTGTCCTTGCGCCTGCCCAGCAGATCCCAGGCGATTTTGCGGGCGAACGGCGCCGCCCTTACGGCCTCGTTCAATTCACGATACGCCGGGGTCCGGAGCAGGAGATCGCCGGAGATCGGCAGCACGAGCGAGAACACCCGCTCATGCCGGCCCATGACGTAGGACGAGCCCTCCCGCATCCTGATCACGCGCGGATGATCCGGCGCGACGAGCGGCAGGTGCGCGAGACGATAGGTTTCATCGAGGGTGAGCCCCTCGCTGGAGGTGAACCGCGTCCGGCTGCGTTCGTAGCCGAGTTCCGCATCCTGGCAGAACACGTTGGCCTGGGTGGAATGATTCATGGATGGCTCAGCCGAAGGCAGGATCGCGCTCGATGGTGGCGGAGAGCCGCACGGGCATGCGGGCCCTCACCTCGTTCATCAGCACACGGCGGTGGACGAGATCGCCGCCGCGCACCTTTGAGCCCGCGAACAGATTGGTGAGTGCACCGCTCATGACGCCCGCCCGTCGACGCCGCATCCGCGCGAGCCCCTGCTCCGGACCGGACAAGGCCACGAATCGGTCGAGCACCCGGATCCAGCCCTCCTGCGGGATGTCGCCGTCGTCGAGGCACAGCAGCCAGTCGCGCCGCGCGGCCCGCGCCCCTTCCGTCCAGGAGCCTGCCGCTGCCGTCACCAGAGTTGCGCCGGCAGCATCCGCCACCTTTGCCAGGGCGTCGTCCGGCCTGTCGGCCAGGATCACGGCGTCGCCGACGAGGCCGGCGGCAACGGCTGGAACGAGGGCGCTCAAGGTGGCGGCCAGCGCCTCAGGCCCGTGGGTCACGCGAACGAGAACGGTAATCATGGGAATACTATAGCCTCTCCTGCCGGGCCCGTCGCCAGGGCATTTCTGACAATCCTGTCTTGATTTTGTTCCCGATTTGTTCTTAAGCTTGCGGCTTCCGACACCAGATTCGCCGAGGCTGCAATGACCGCTCGCGCCAAGGATCAAGCCCATGATCCTGCCCGCTCCAGGCCCGTGAAGCGCACCCCCCTGGAGGCGGCCGAAGCAGCCCGGCGGCGCATGGACGACCCGGCCTACCGGGTCGAGGTGGATCGCCGCCGGGGCCGCGGCGCCTCGGCCAACCCGTCGGGCCGCTACGAACCGGCGCAGCGCGAGGCCTTCGACGACGGCTGGGAGATCGACGAGGAACTTCCGACCCTCCCCACCGAAGTGATCGTCGAGAAGGCGCGCACCATCGTCACCAGGAACGACTCGCCCGACATCCTCTTCGAGAAATCGATCAACCCCTATCGTGGCTGCGAGCACGGCTGCGCCTATTGTTTTGCTCGGCCCACCCACGCCTATCAGGGCCTGTCCTCGGGGCTCGACTTCGAGACCAAGATCTTCGCCAAGCCCAATGCGGCGGAGCTTCTAGAGAAGGAGCTGCAGTCTCCGAAATATCAGCCGACTCCTATAGCCCTTGGCTCCAACACCGATCCCTACCAGCCGGTGGAGCGGCGCTTCCGCATCACGCGCTCGATCCTCGAGGTGCTGAACCGGATGAACCATCCGGTCGCCATCGTGACGAAATCGGCTCTCGTCACCCGAGACATCGATATTCTAGGCCAGATGGCCGCAAGGCAGCTCGCCAAGGTGGCAATCTCCGTCACCACCCTCGACCCGAAGCTCGCTCGCCGCATGGAGCCTCGCGCAGCCACTCCGCTCAAGCGCCTCGAGACGATCCGCAGGCTCACCGAGGCCGGCATTCCCGTGACGGTGCTGGTCGCCCCGATCATTCCGGCCATCAACGATCACGAGATCGAGGCCATCCTGAAAGCCTGCGCGGAGGCGGGCGCCCAGGAGGCCGGCTATGTGCTCCTGCGCCTGCCGCACGACCTCAAGGACCTGATGCGCGACTGGCTCGTCGATCACTACCCGGACAAGCTCAATCACGTCTTCTCGCTGCTGCAGGAGGCCCGCGGCGGCAAGGATTACGACGCCAACTGGAGCACCCGCCAGTCCGGCGTCGGCCCCTATGCCTGGATGCTCGGCCGGAGATTCGAGACGGCGGCCGAGCGGCTGGGGCTCAACAAGCGAAGCCTGCGCCTGCGCACGGACCTGTTCACGGTGCCGCCGAAGGAGACGGGGCAGTTGAGCTTGTTCTAGTCTCCTGCGTCATGGCCGGGCTTGTCCCGGCCATCCACGGTTTTGAGCGGGTTTAAGACGTGGATCCCCGGAACAAGTCCGGGGATGACGGCGCGGGTGTTCACACCGGCGGCATCATGTGCGGATGACAAAGCGGTCGCCTTCCCGCTTTCATCCTGCCCATGACCACCCTGATTCGCGCCTCCAAAACCTCCGGCCTTGGCCTTCAGCGTGAACTGACTGCCCGCGCCGAGGGCTACAGCTGCATCGCAGGCCTCGACGAAGTCGGGCGCGGGCCGCTGGCGGGACCCGTGGTGTCGGCGGCCGTAGTGCTCGATCTCGACAACGTGCCCCAGGGCTTGGCTGACTCGAAGGCGCTCACGGCAGCCAGGCGCGAGGCGCTCTTCGCCGAGATCCTGGCGACGTCGCAGGTGGGAATCGCTTCGGTGTCGCACCAGGAGATCGACACGATCAATATCCGGCAGGCCTCTCTGCTCGCCATGTGCCGGGCGCTCGCGGCGCTCCCCTGCACGCCCGACATCGCCTTCGTCGACGGCAACGATCCCCCTGGCCTCCCCTGCGCGACGGAAGCGATCGTCAAGGGTGATTCGAGCATCGCGTCCATCGCGGCGGCCTCGATCGTGGCGAAAGTGGTCCGCGACCGCATGATGACGAGGCTCGGACAAGCTTATCCTGCCTATGGTTTTGCCAGCAACGCAGGCTACAGCACCAAGGCGCATCTCTCGGCAGTGGCGAGCGAGGGTCCCTGCCCGTTTCATCGATTGAGTTTTTCGCCCCTGCGCCAAGGGTTACTGGATCTGTAACCTCCCTTAACGTTGATTAACGAAAAAAATCAATATTATCAATGCGTAGGCAAGTTTTGCCGATCCAAAATATTTGGATTTCATCGCGTTTGGAAACCTCCTCTTTACCCTATCGCCTCATGATCCTGAGTGTCAGTTGCGTAACCGGTGATCACCCATGGGTACCTCGCGTACCGGGGCTGCCGGCGCCGCCTCCCGGATCCATGTCTCGCGTACCGGGCGGTCTGCGCCGGCACCTCGGACGGGGCGTCAAACGCCCCTCTCCGTTCTGCCGCATTATCTTCCTCTCAATGAGATCCTTCTCGGCGACTGCATCGCCAATCTCGAGAAGCTTCCCCCTGAGAGCGTGGACGTGGTCTTCGCGGATCCGCCCTACAATCTCCAGCTCGAACAGGCGCTCACGCGCCCGGACCAGAGCCTCGTCGACGCCGTCGACGACGACTGGGACAAGTTCGCGAGCTTTGCCGATTACGACGCGTTCACCCGCGCCTGGCTGCTTGCCGTGCGCCGCGTAATGAAGAAGAACGCGACCCTGTGGGTCATCGGCTCCTATCACAACATCTTCCGCGTGGGCTCGGCCCTGCAGGATCTGAACTTCTGGATCCTGAACGACATCGTTTGGCGCAAGGCCAATCCGATGCCGAACTTCAAGGGCCGCCGCTTCACCAACGCGCACGAGACCATGATCTGGGCCTCGAAAAGCGCGGAATCGAAGGGCTACACCTTCCACTACGATGCGCTGAAAGCCGGCAACGAAGACGTGCAGATGCGCTCGGACTGGTTCATCCCGATCTGCACCGGCGACGAGCGCCTGAAGGACGGGAACGGCCGCAAGGTGCACCCGACGCAGAAGCCCGAGGCGCTGCTCGCCCGCATCCTGCTCTCCTCGTCCAATCCTGGCGATGTGGTGCTCGATCCCTTTTTCGGCTCCGGCACCACGGGTGCGGTCGCCAAGATGCTCGGGCGCAACTTCATCGGCCTCGAGCGCGATTCGACCTATGCCAAGGCGGCCCGCAAGCGAATCGAGGCGGTCGAGCCGCTCTCCGATGTGTCGATTGCGGCGGCCCCCGAGAAGCGCACGGAAGTGCGCGTGCCCTTCCTCTCCATCATCGAAGCCGGGCACGTGAAGGCCGGTGAGACCCTGGTGGACGAGCGCCGGCGCCACAAGGCCGTGGTGCGGGCGGACGGGACGCTGGCGCTTGGCGCCATCGTCGGCTCGATCCACAAGATCGGCGCGCTGACGCAAGGGTTCCCCTCCTGTAACGGCTGGACCTTCTGGAACGTGGAACGGGGCGGCAAGCTGGTCTCCATCGACGAGTTCCGCGCAAAGGTTCGGGCGGACATGGCGGCCTGAGGCCACCTGCGACATCGCAAAGCTGTGAAAGGGCCAGCCGCGTGCTGGCCCTTTTCGTTTGCTGCACTAAGCTTTTCGTCACAGAGGCGTCATCCAACACCGCTAGCGCGGGACAGCCTTACCGAAGAGAGGGACTGCCCCGTGTCCATGAAGCGCATTCTTCTTCCCCTTCTTGCAACCCTCGTGCCTGCCTTCGCGCAGGCGCAAGGCGCATCCGGCAATCTCGTGCTCTATACGAGCCAGCCCAATACCGACGCGCAGCAGACCATCGACGCCTTCAAGGCGAAGCATCCGGGGGTCAACGTCACGTTCGTCCGCGACGGCACGCCGAAGATCCTCGCCAAGCTCAGCGCCGAGTTCGAGGCCGGCCAGCCCCAGGCCGACGTGCTGCTGATCGCCGACAGCGTCACCATGGAGGGCCTCAAGAAGGAGGACCGCCTGCTCGCGCATGAGAAGGCGGATACTTCAGCCTATCCGGCCGGCACGCACGACCCCAAAAAGTTCTGGTTCGCCACCAAGCTGATCACCACAGGCATCGCCTACAACACGAAGGCTGCCTTCAAGCCGACCTCCTGGCTCGATCTCACGAAGCCCGAGGTCAAGGGCCAGCTCGTCATGCCGAGCCCCCTCACCTCGGGCGCCGCCCTCATCCACGCCGCGACGCTCACAGGCACCATCGAGGGCGGCTGGGACTACTACGAGGCGTTGAAGAGCAACGAGGCGGTTGCCGGCGGCGGCAACGGCGACGTGCTCAAGCAGGTGGCCGGCGGCCAGAAGCTCTACGGCGTCGTCGTCGACTACATGCCGATCCGCGAGAAGGCCAAGGGCGCGCCGATCGAGTTCGTGTTCCCGAAGGAAGGCGTCTCGGCGGTGTCGGAGCCGGTTGCCATCCTCAAGACCACCAAGAATCCCGAAGCCGCGCGCGCCTTCGTGGACTTCCTGCTCTCGAAGGAGGGGCAGGAGCTGGCGCTGAAGCAGGGTTACATCGCAGCGCACCCAGCCGTCGGGCTGCCGGCAGGCTATCCGCCGCGCGAGCAGATCAAGGTCATGGGCTTCGATGCCGCCAAGGCGCTTGCCGACGAGACCAAGAACAAGGCGGCCTTCGCCGACATCTTCGGCCAGTGAGACACCGCGAACACGCCAAGTCGTTCCTGGAGCGGGGAGGCCTCAGTCTTCTCGCTCCCATCGCTTTGGCGGTCGTGATGTTCGACCTGCTGCCCGCAGGCCGCCTGCTGCTGACGGCTCTTGCGCCCGGCGGGGTGTTCGATCCGGACAAGGCGCTCTCGGCGCTCGTCAGCCGCTCGGCCATCCGGGCCACCTGGGCCACGCTCGACACGGCCTTCTTCTCCACCCTGCTGGCGCTGCCCCTCGGCACGCTCATGGCGCTCGTGCTGGGCATCACCGACATCCGCAGGCGTCAGGTCGCGTCGTTCCTGTTCGTGCTGTCGCTGATGATCTCGCCCCAGGTGATCGCGCTCGCCTTCCTGCACCTCGCAGGCCCCGCCTCGCCGATCCTCAACACCCTGGGCCTGGCGCCGGAGGCGGGCAGCGCCAATCCGATGTTCGGCCGCCTCGGCATCATTCTCGTGATGGGGCTGCACCACGCGCCCCTCGTCTATGTGATCATGAGCGCGGGCCTGAAGCGCATTCCGCTCGCCGTGGTCGAGGCGGCGCGCATGGACGGCTCGCCGCCGCTCAGGATCGTGACAGATCATCTCCTGCCGCTGCTGCGGCCGCATCTCATGAGCGCGGGCCTGCTCGCCTTCGTGGCAGGCATCGGCAATTTCGGCATTCCGGCTCTTCTCGGCGCGCCGGTAAACTATCTCACCCTTCCCGTGCTCATCTATCGCCGCCTGTCGAGCTTCGGCACGGGCATCCTCGGTGACGTCGCGGCGCTCGGCCTGCTCGTCGCGGTCATCGCCATCCTATGCGTCGCGGCAAGCCAGTTCCTGACGCGCCGGGGCGAGGTACTGCTGGAAGAGGATGCCCCGCTCCAGCCCTTCTGGACGCTGGAGCGCGCAAGACCGGCGGCCGAGATCGCCGTTGCCCTGGTGATCGCCGTCACGCTCATCCTGCCGATGCTGTCGCTCTTCGTCGCGGCCCTCGTGCCGTCCTACGGCATGTCGCTGACGTTTTCGACGATCACCCTCGACAACTTCGTCGAGGTGCTGGCGCGGCAGGACGTCACCATCCGGGCTTTCGTCAATTCGCTCCTCTATGCAGGGGGCGCGGCCTGCCTGCTCGCGGTGTTCTCGATCCCGCTGGCCTACGGCCTCGTGAGGCTGATGGGACCGGCGAGGATCCTGGTGACGGCCGTTCTCGAAATCTCCTATGTGCTGCCCGGCATCGTGCTGGCCATCGCCTGCATCCTGCTGTTCCTGAAGCCGCTGCCGATCATAGGCGTGTCGCTTTATGGCACGCCGTGGATCATCGTCTTCGCCTATCTCGCCCGCTTTCTGGCCGTGGTGCTCAAGCCCGTTCTCGCAGGCATGATCCAGGTCGACTTGGCGCAGGAGGAGGCCGCGGCCCTTGACGGAGCACGGATCATGCGTCGCCTCATGGACGTGATCCTGCCCTCGCTTCTTCCAGCCGCAGTGGCCGGCGGCCTGATGGCGTTCCTGCTCGCCTTCAGCGAGCTCACCGTCTCGGCCCTGCTCTGGTCCGCCGGCACGGAGACCATCGGCGTGGTGCTCTACAACCTCGAGGAGGCCGGCCTCGCGAGCCAGGCCTCGGCCGTCGCGATCGTCATCGTCGCCGTCGTGACGCTTGCCATGCTGGCGCTGAATGCGCTCGCCCGGTACCTGCCCGCCGGCACCTTGCCCTGGCACTGCGAGGGGGAAGGCGCGGCGTCGTCAAGATATGAACAGGCTCGTGCTCTCCCGAGCGCTCGAAGGCTCGAACGGTCGCAGCCGAGACCCGTTCTCGGAACCTGAGCGTTGCCGCTTCACGCCGTGCGGCCTGCCGATCAGGCCATGGGATAGGCTTCCTGCTCATTCCGATGGGAGGGGGCGTTTTACGGTTGATGGCTTCCCGCCGCCATGAACACAATGTCACCATGAGAATCGCCGTTATCGCTGATATCCACGGCAACATCCTCGCACTGGAGGCTGTTCTGGCCGATTTTTCCAGGGAAAAGCCTGATCTGTTCGTCGATCTCGGCGACTGTGTGTCAGGGCCGCTCTGGCCCCGCGAAACGATCGAGCGTCTTGCCGATCTGAAAGCCTTGACGGTCAGAGGCAATCACGACAGGCAAGTCTCGACCCTGGCGGCAGAGGAGATGGGTGATTCGGATCGATATGCCTATGGAGAGCTTGACCCGGGGCAGATGGAGCATCTCAAGGCACTGCCCGCGAGCCTTCGAGTGACCCCAGACATACTGGCCTTCCATGCAAGACCTGATAGAGACGATCTTTATCTGATCGATACCATCGCCGAGAGGCGCCTCGCCCGTGCCGGCCTCGATGACATCGAGGAGCGTCTCGGCGGAGCGACCGCGCGGATCGTCCTGTGCGGCCACAGCCACAGACCCGACGCGGTTCGACTCCGCAACGGCAGCCTGATCGTCAATCCCGGCAGCGTCGGCTGCCCGGCCTACGACGACCCATCGCCTCCGGCTCATGTCTCGGAGTCAGGAACGCCGCATGCCCGCTACGCGATCATCGACATTCGCTCGAACGCCGAGGTCAGCATCGCGTTCAAGGCGCTGGATTACCGACATGAGACCGCAGCCAGACGCGCCGAGGGCAACGGCAGGCCGGAATGGGCCCATGCGCTTCGAACGGGATCGATGCCGCCTTTCCCTTGAGATGCGGCTCCGCTGCCGGTTCAGCGTGGTCGGCATGATGCCGACCACGTGACCTCATGTGTAAGGCTTATGCCCGCAGCGACAGCCACTGCAGCAGTTCCGCATCGAACAGAGCGCTCTCCTCGAACGGGGGCGTGTGCCCGCTCTTCTCGAATACGCGTACGGTCAGGTCCTTGAAGCGCTCCCGGTATGGAGCCCATGTGGAATAGGGTGCGACGAGGTAGTCGTATCGCCCGAGAGCGAGGAAGACCGGCACGTCGAGATGCTCCAGGCCTTTCGCGACATCGATGTCGCGAAAGGCCTCGCCCCAGAGGTGGTCGAATACCGGCATGTTCACGTGCACGCCCTCCCACAAGGGCGCGGCGTCGAAGGTGTGATCGTACCAGCTTCGCGCGCCCATCCTCACGCAGAAGGTGACGAAGCGTCTGTCGGGCGCGGCTTCGATCTCCGCCGGGAGCCCGGCGAGGTCGGCATCAAGCCTCGCCTTGCGCTCGGGGCAGACGGACTCCTGCCAGTATTGCTCCGTCGCCGCTTGATGCGCAGCGCTGTGGCTCGGGCCGGTGGCGATCATCACCACATGGGACACATGCTGCGGGTAGCGCTTGGCATATTCCAGCGCCATGTATCCATGGCCGGAATGGCCGACGATGATCACCTTCTCCAAGTTGAGATGCCGCCGCACGAGATCGATGTCGCCGAGCACGACATCCAGCGTGTAATCGGAGGCTGTGTATGCGCCCGTCGGCTGCGCGAAGCCGCGATGATCGGCGAAGACGAGCTTCATGAAGCGGCGCAAATTCCGCGAGATGACCCGCGGGTAATAGACCGCGCTTCCGATCACGAAAGCGAGGGTTCCCTCGCCCTCGATGGAATAGGCCAGTTCGAACGGGCCCGTTTGAATGGTTCCGCGCACGACGGCGCGATTGCTGTCAGACATGATGGTTCCTTCATCCATGCGTCATGATCCGGCCGAAACGGATGTTTCGGCGTAAAACCGGTCGTGGCTCCTTGGCCACTATGTTTTGTCGGATCGCGTCGCTAACGGATGAGGCGCATGGCGGATGTCCTTCGAGGGAAAGGCGGCTCTTTTCGCTCAAACGGAAGGGTTTGTGAAGACCCTGCCCCTCCTTCAGAACTGGACAGGTCTCCCACGCGCCTGACGGGCTGCGGGGCAGCGGCATATGAGCGATGGTGCGGCTTGTCCCCAGGCTGGAACATTCCCCTATGCCTAACCCGGTTCAGCGCTTTAGCATCCTCACATGGCTCCTTCGTCTCTCGATCCCTTTCGTCTCGCCTTCACCGAACCGTCCTGGGACGATCTTCGGATCTTTCTCGCCGTGGTGGCTCATGGATCGATGAACAGCGCCGCCAAGGCGCTGGGCCAGAGCCAGCCGACCATCGCGCGGCGCATCAAGGTGCTGGAGGAAACCTTCGGGCTCACCCTCTTCCAGCGCGGCCCCAACAATCTCGAACTGACGGAAGCGGGACACGCCGTTCTCGACGCGGCTGCTCCCATGGGCGAGGCGGCCGCCATCGTGTCCCGCACGGCCGCGGCCTACCGGCCCGACCCCGATGCTCCCGTGCGGGTGACGGCCACCGCCTCGGTCACCATGTTCCTGTCGCTCCATTCTGCGGAACTGCACGAGGCCGCAGCCCCGGTGGAGATCGCCTACATCCCGACCAGGCAGCGGCTCGATCTCGCCTCGGGCGAAGCCGATATCGGCCTGCGCATGCGCACCCTGCCGGAGGGCACGGACGATTTGGTGGCGCGCAAGATCGGCCAGATCGCGTTTGCCATCTATGCCCGAACGGAAAACCCCGCAGCCGTCATCGCGCCGCCGGAGGATCCGACCCTCTCGCGGCAGGCGGCGTATGTGGCCGAGTTCGCGCAAGGGCGCACCATCGCGGCCCGCATCGGCGACATGCCGATCCGCTACCAGGCGGCAAAATCGGGATTGGGCGCGGCCTTCCTCCCCTGCTGGCTCGGCGATTCGGACCCGGATCTCGTCCAGGTGATGAAGCCCGAGGGTGACCTGATCGAGGACGTCTTCCTCGTCATGCACCGCCGCAGCCGGAACCGGCCTAACGTAGGGCGAGTGGCCAATGCGCTGGCAGCGCTGTTCAAGCGCAATCACAAGGCGCTTGTGGGCGGGTGAAGTTCATCAAGTAAATTAGGACCTCCTCAGGATGAGGCTGTGGGTGAGCCTTGCGGGTGGCCTAGGTGCTCTTTGCCTGCTTCTGCCTCGACGCTTTCACATTCGCGCCCGGCAAATCGCCGAGCGCATGCGCGAGCACCTTCTTCATGGCGCCGGGCAGGGCCTCCTCGTGCAGCTGGAGGCGCGGGGTCCAGCGCATGTCGTCCGGCGCGGGCGTGCCCTTGGGGACCTTGGCAAAGAGCACTGTCAGTTCGAGGGGGAAATGGGTGAAGACATGGCGCACCGTGCCCGGCAGGCGCTGCCAGCGCGCCTCGATGGGAGCGTCGAGCACGGCGCGGGAGGGCTGATAATCCGGCACCCATTCGCTCGTCGGCGGCTCGACCATGCCGCCGAGAAGCCCCTGCGGCGGGCGGGTGCGGAGCAGGATCGTGTCGTCGGCGCGCAGCACCACGAAGGCCGCTCCCTTGCGCAGCTGACCGGTCTCCTTCTTCTGCTTTTTCGGAAAGCTCTCCTGCAGCCCCTCGGCGCGGGCGCGGCAGGGCTTCATCCAGGGGCACAGCGCGCAGGCGGGGCGCTTGGGCGTGCAGATGGTGGCGCCGAGATCCATCACGGCTTGAGCGAAGTCGCCCGGACGGTCCTCCGGCACCAGGGCCTCTGTGAGGCTCCGAATCAGGGGCTTGGCCTTCGGCAGCGGCTCCTCGACCATGAAGACACGGGACATGACCCGCTCCACATTGCCGTCCACCGCCGCGGCCTTCTCGTCGAAGGCGATGGCCGCCACGGCCGCGGCCGTATAGGCCCCGATGCCGGGAAGCTTCAGGAGTTGGGCTTCCGTCGGTGGGAAGCGCCCGCCGTGCTTGTCCACAACCGCCTTGGCGCAGGCATGGAGATTGCGGGCGCGGGAGTAGTAGCCGAGGCCGGCCCAGGCATGCATCACGGCGTCGGAGGGAGCCTCGGCCAAGGCCTCCACGGTCGGGAAGCGCTCCAAGAAGTTCAGGTAATAGGGTTTGACCGCCGCCACCGTGGTCTGCTGGAGCATGACCTCGGAAAGCCAGACGCGGTAAGGGTTTGCGGTCTCGCCCGCCCTGGCACGCCACGGCAAGTCGCGCCGGTGACGGTCGTACCAGACGAGGAGATCCTGCGGGTCGGGCTTGGTCGCGCTCGAAGCGGGCGTTAACATGTCACGTGGAATAACGGTCCTGATCGCATATTCCAACGCGGCTTTTGGACATTCAACATGAGACGACCGCGGCCCCTTGCCCGCCCCCTCGCCGAGTTTCTCGACGTCTGCCTGTCCCCAAGCCTGGCGGCGCAGGGCTTTGCCACGTCGGACATCATCATGGCCTGGCCCGAGATCGTCGGCGAGCGTCTGGCCGCCTTCACCCAGCCCCTCAAGATCGAGTGGAAGCGCAAAGCCCCCCATGCGGATCCGGAAACGCGGCCGGACCCCGCCACCCTGGTCATTCGGGTGGAGAGCGCCTTCGCCCTCGAGCTCCAGCACATGGCGCCCACCATCATCGACCGGGTGAACACCTATTACGGCTGGCGCTGCATCGGAAAGATCGTCCTGAAACAAGGACCCGTGCGGCGGGTTGAGAAGAAGCGCCCGGCCCCTCCCGTCCTCACCCCTGCGGACCGGGAGAAGGTCGACAGGGCCGTGGAGCCCATCGAGGAGGAGCACTTGAAGGCGGCTCTCGACCGGCTGGGGCAGGCGATCGTCAGCTCCGGTTCACGCACGAAAGCGTGACATGGGAGCGCTTGCCTCACAGGCCAAGGCATTCTACCGCAGAACGAAATCTCTTCAGGAGTTCCCTCACGATGATCACCCGGCGTCAGACGCTTCAGCTTCTCGGAACCGCAGCCGTCACGGCGTACCTCGCCGCGAGCCTGCCGGCCTTCGCCCAGAACGTGTCCGCATCCGATCTCGCGGTCCAGGGGCCCCTCGGCGACGTGGCCTTAGGCCCGGAAAACGCCAAGGTGACGATCATCGAGTACGCTTCGCTCACCTGCTCCCACTGCGCCAACTTCCACAAGACCACCTGGCCGGAGCTGAAGAAGCGCTACATCGACACCGGCAAGGTCCGCTTCGTCCTGCGCGAGTTCCCCCTCGACCCGCTCGCCACCGCCGGCTTCATGCTCGCCCGCTGCGACGGCGCCGACAAGTATTACCCGATCACGGACCTGCTGTTCGAGCAGCAGCGGAACTGGGCTTTCACCGACAAGCCCCTGGACGCCCTGCGCGGCCTGATGCGCCAAGCCGGTTTTTCACAGGAAAAATTTGACGCTTGCCTCAAGGACCAGAAACTATATGACGCAGTCAACGCGGTGAAGAACCGGGGTATGGAGCAGTTCCGTGTGGACTCCACGCCGACTTTCTTCATCAATGGTCAGCGTCATCCTGGAAGCCTGTCGATCGATGAGATTGAAAAGGTCATCAAGCCGATTCTCGGAGAGTAAGCTCCGCCACCCTGCTCTGACTGAGCAGGACGGGAAGGCGCGTCCATGAAGCTGACGCGCCTTCGCATTGCAGGCTTCAAGACCTTCGTCGAGCCCACCGACTTCCTGATCGAGCCGGGGCTGACCGGCGTCGTGGGCCCCAACGGCTGCGGCAAATCCAATCTCGTGGAGGCCCTGCGCTGGGTCATGGGGGAGAACTCCTTCAAGAACATGCGCGCCACGGGCATGGACGACGTCATCTTCTCCGGCTCCGGCGGCCGGCCCGCCCGCAACTGGGCCGAGGTGATGCTCACCATCGACAATGCGGAGCGCACGGCGCCCGCCGCCTTCAACGACAGCGATCTTCTGGAAATCTCGCGCAAGATCGAGCGCGAGGAAGGCTCGACCTACCGGGTCAACGGCAAGGAAGTGCGGGCCCGCGACGTGCAGATCCTGTTCGCGGATGCCGCGACCGGGTCCCGCTCGCCGGCCCTCGTCCGCCAGGGCCAGATCAGCGAGATCATCTCGGCCAAGCCCCAGGCCCGCCGCCGCATCCTGGAGGATGCCGCGGGCATCGCGGGTCTCCATGCCCGCCGCCACGAGGCCGAGCTGCGGCTGAAGGCCGCCGAGGACAACCTCGTCCGGGTCGAGGACGTGATCCGCGAGCTGGAAAGCCAGATCGAAAGCCTGAAGCGCCAGGGCCGTCAGGCCTCCCGCTACAAGAACCTCTCCGCCGAGATCCGCCGGCTCGAGGCCCTGATGTACGCCATCAGCTTCTCGGAGGCGCGCGAGCAGGCGGCCACTGCCGAACGCCAGGTCACTGAGGCCCTCAAGGCCGTGGCCGACGCCACCGAGGAGCAGACCCGCGCGGCAACCGCCCAGGCTGTCGCTGCCCATGCCCTGCCAGGCCTGCGCCAGGAAGAGGCTGCGGCAGCCGCCGCCCTGCAGCGCCTGACCCACGCCCGCAACGAGCTCGAATCGGAAGAGCGCCGCTCCAAGGAGCGCGTGACGGAGCTCGAACGCCATATCGGCGATCTCAACCGCGACATCGCCCGCGAGGCCGCCCAGCGCACGGACGCCGAGGCTACCATCGGGCGCCTCCAGTCCGAAGCCGCCGAGATCGCGCTGACCACAGACGGGGCCGACGATGCCCGCGCCGAGGCCGATGAACGCCTTCACAGCGCCGAGGCGGAGCTGCACGAGGCCGAGGCAGCCCTAGGGGCGCTACAAGCCCAGACCTCCGACCTCAACGCCCGCCGCGCCGCCCTGGAGCGCGCCGTGCGCGAGGAGATGGAGCGCGCTGCCCGGTTCCGATCCGAGAAGGAGCGGCTTGAGCGTGAGATCGCAGCCCTCTCCGGCTCGACCGAGGACGGCCCCTCGCTGGACGATCTTCGCGAGGAGATGGCGATCGCCGAGGAGAGCGCCCAATCGGCCGAAGAGGCTGTGATCGAGGCGCGCGAGACCCTTTCATCGGCGCGCGAGGCCGAGAACCGCCTGCGCCAGCCTCTGAATGAGGCCGAGCGCAAGGCGCAGCGGCTCGAGACCGAGGCGCTGACGCTCGCCAAGCTCGTCACCTCCGCCACCGGCGACCTCTGGCCCCCGGCCCTCGACCAGATCACGGTCGACAAGGGCTACGAGACGGCCCTGGGCGCAGCGCTGGGCGACGACCTCGAAGCCTCGACCAATCCTTCGGCCCCCGCTCACTGGGAAATGACCGGTGCCGGCGAGGGCGACCCCTCCCTGCCGGAAGGCGTCCGTTCGCTGGCCGATCTCGCCCGCGCTCCGGCCGAGCTGCAGCGCCGCCTGCGCCAGATCGGCGTGGTCGGCCGCGCCGACGGACTTCGCCTGCGCGCGCTCCTCAAGCCCGGCCAGCGGCTGGTCTCCCAGGAGGGCGACGTATGGCGCTGGGACGGTTTTACCAATGCGGCGGAAGCGCCCTCCCCGGCTGCCCGGCGCCTCGCCGAGAAGAACCGCCTCGGCGATCTGGAGCGTGAAGCGGCGGCAGCCCGCGAGCAGGCCGAACACCTGCGGCATGAGGCGGAAACGGCCATCGAGGCCGTCCGCCGGGCTGCTTCCCACGAGATGCAGGCCATCGAGGCCGCCCGCCAGGCCCGTCAGGCCCTCGACGCCGCCCGGACCCGATTGACGGCCGCAGAGCGCAAGGAGGCCGAACTGGGCCAGCGCCGCTCCGCCCTGCAGGAAGGCCTGACCCGCCTCGGGGAGAGCGAGGCGGAAGCCCTGGAGCGCGTGCAGGACGCTGAAGGCGCCCTGCAGGACCTCGCCCCCGCGCCGGATCTGGAAAGCCGCCTGCTCGAGGAGCGCACCCGCGTGGCCGAGCGCCGGGCCGCGGCCTCCGAGGCGCGGGCTGCCCTGCAGTCGCTCATGCACGAGGCCGAGCTGCGCCGCCGCCGGCAGGATGCGCTTGCGGCCGATATCCGCCTGTGGACGGAGCGCGCCGCCCGGGCGGCCAGGGCCTTCGAGGATCTGGGCGAGCGTTTGGAGCGGGCGCAGGACGAGCACCAGCGCCTGCTGGAGGCTCCCGACACCTATCTCCAGCGCCGCCGCGCGCTCATCAGTGAGGTCGAGGAGGCCGAGGCGAAGCGCAAGGAAGCCGCCGACCGCCTCGCCGATGCGGAAACGGGTCTCGCCGAGTCGGATCGCACCGCCCGTGCCGCCCTTGAGGCGCTGTCGGCTGCCCGCGAATCCCGCGCAGGCTCGCAGGCCAGGCACGAAGCCGCCGTGGCGCGCCTCGCCGAGATCACCCGCACCATCGCGGAAAATCTGGAGACGACCCCGGCCGGTCTCATCGAACTCGCGGGCCTGAAGGAGGCTACCGAGCTTCCGCCGCATGGGGAGATCGAGTCCAAGCTCCACTCCCTCAAGCACGACCGGGAGCGCCTGGGCGCCGTAAACCTGCGTGCCGACGAGGAGCTCTCCGAGCTTGAGGCCAAGCACAACAGCATCGCGGGCGAACGGGACGACCTTGTCGAGGCCATCAAGCGCCTGCGCCAGGCCATCGGCAGCCTCAACCGCGAGGGCCGCGAGCGGCTGCTCGCCGCCTTCGACGTGGTGAACGACCATTTCAAGCGCCTCTTCAGCACCCTGTTCGGCGGCGGCACGGCGGAGCTGACCCTGGTCGATTCGGACGATCCGCTCGAGGCCGGCCTCGAAATCCTCGCCCGCCCTCCCGGCAAGAAGCCCCAGAGCATGACCCTGCTCTCCGGCGGCGAGCAGGCGCTCACCGCCACGGCGCTGATCTTCGCCGTGTTCCTCACGAATCCCTCGCCGATCTGCGTGCTCGACGAGGTGGACGCCCCCCTCGACGACGCCAATGTGGAGCGCTACTGCGCCCTGCTCGAGGACATGGCCCGCCAGACCGAGACCCGGTTCGTGGTGATCACCCACAACCCCATCACCATGGCCCGGATGGACCGCCTGTTCGGCGTCACCATGGCGGAGCGCGGCGTCTCGCAGCTGGTCTCCGTCGACCTGCAGAGCGCCGAGCGCATTCTTGAGGTAGCCTAGCGCATCGTGCGGACCCAGCGGGCCGCGCCAGCGAAAAGTGGTCCCGGTTTTCCGCTCCGAACGATGCGCCAGCTAAGGAAAAAGGCATCGGATGGATCCCAAAAGTGGATTCCACTTTTGGGTCTGATGCCGTAAGGTTTTCAGGCTCTGCCACGCTTCGGCCCCAAAAACATGTGCGCTTTCCGCCTCAGCCTGCGCTGAACCAATCATAATATAGCAATATCAATTACTTAGTTCTTTTCAGACGGTTCTTGACAGGGGGGACCCCCGCTCATATGGTGCGCCCGGCTTTCGGGGCTGGTTTCCAGGCATTTTCCCGCAACGCTTCACAGGAGATCGCAATGGCGGACCCTCACGAGCGGAACGGTGAAAATGAGCGGAAACCGAGCAGCGCCGATGATGCCGACCTGTCAGCGAGACTGAAGTCACTCGATGCGCGGATCTCTCAAGCATCCGTTCAGCGAGCCGAGTCGGAACCTCGCGCCCGTCCGACGTCCAACTCCACTGCTCTTGGCCAAGCCTTCAGGCTCTCGGCCGAATTCGTTGCAGGAGTTGCTGCCGGCGGGATCCTGGGTTGGATCGTCGACTACCTGTTCGGATCTTCCCCTTGGGGTCTGATCGTTTGTCTGATACTCGGCTTCTGCGCCGGGATGCTCAATCTGATGCGAGCAGCCGGGGTGGTCAAACCCGCCCGGCATGACGACAAGCGGTGACGGACTGAGACTTCGAACGCCGAACGGCATTGGCAACAGCGAACTTTTGAGAGCGGATCATGGCGAGCCCGATCGAACAATTCCAGATCAAGCCCATTATTCCGGTCATCAACTTCACCAATTCGTCGCTGTTCATGATCGGCGCCGCCGCCGTGATCGTTGGCGGTCTCCTGTACGCCACCCGCAAGCGCGCCGTCGTTCCGGGCCGCGCCCAGTCGGTTGCCGAGGTCCTGCACGATTTCGTCGCGAACACCTTGGTCGATGCGACCGGCAAGGAGGGAATGAAGTTCTTCCCCCTCGTCTTCTCGCTCTTCATGTTCGTGCTGACGGCCAATCTTCTCGGCATGATCCCGGGCTTCTTCACGGTTACCAGCCACATCATCGTCACCTTCGCGCTCGCCATGCTGGTGATCGGCACCGTGGTGATCTATGGCTTCGTCAAGCATGGCACCCACTTCCTCGGCCTCTTCGTGCCGTCGGGCGTGCCGGTCTGGCTTCTGCCCTTCATCGTGGTGATCGAGCTCATCTCCTTCCTGTCGCGCCCGATCTCGCTGTCCCTGCGTCTCTTCGCGAACATGCTCGCGGGACACATCGCGCTGAAGGTTTTCGCAGGCTTCGTGGTCAGCCTCCTGGCGGCCGGCGGCGCCCTGACGATCCTCGCTCCGCTGCCGCTCCTCATGGCGGTTGCTCTCATGGCGCTCGAGTTCCTCGTCGCCGCCCTGCAGGCCTACGTCTTTACGGTGTTGACCTGCATCTACCTGAACGACGCGCTGCACCCGGGCCACTAGGTCTGCGCTGAGTTAACCTTCCCTCCCGATCACGTTATTCCCAAGGAGATCACAATGGATCCGGTTGCTTTCAAGTTCCTCGGCGCGGGCCTCGCCTGCATCGGCATGGGTCTCGCCGCCATGGGCGTCGGCAACATCTTCGGCAACTTCCTCTCGGGCGCCCTGCGCAACCCGTCGGCGGCCGACAGCCAGTTCGCCCGCGCCTTCATCGGTGCGGCGCTCGCGGAAGGTCTCGGCATCTTCTGCCTCGTCGTCGCTCTCGTTCTGCTCTTCACCTAATCTCAAAACGGTGATCGGGAGGCTGAGGCGCGCTCATGCGCTTCGCCTCGACAGGGGTGACGGCGGATTGAACCGCCGTCATTCATGTTTCCGGCGCATCGTGCGGAAAAGTGGTTCCGGTTTTCCGTCTTCGACGATGCGCCAGTCCAGGGATTAAGCATCGGCTGAATCCCGAAAGTGCATTCCACTTTTGGGCCGGTGCTAGGAACGTTCTTTAGGATCTGCTCATGGCTCAGGCTCAGACGACCAACGCCACAACAGAGGCCCACGGCGGCGCTCACGACGATGTCGGGTTTCCGCCCTTCGCGAGCGAAACATTCGGTGGTCAGCTCCTGTGGCTCGCCATCACCTTCGTGGTGCTCTACACCCTGCTTTCACGACTGGTCCTGCCGCGCCTGAGCGGAATCATCGAAAACCGCCGCGCGATGATCGCCAGCGATCTCGACGATGCGGCTGCCATGAAATCCCGCGCGGAAGAAGCAGGCTCCGCTTACGAGAAGTCGCTTGCCGAGGCGAAGACCCGCGCTCAGGTTCTGGCTCAGGAAACCCGCGCGAAGCTCTCCGCCGAGAGCGATGCCAAGCGCAAGTCCCTCGAGGCCGACCTCAACCAGCGCCTCGCAGAGGCCGAGGCCACCATCTCGGCCAAGAAGGACGAGGCCATGAGCCACGTGAACGCCATCGCCCGCGACACGGCGTCCGCCATCATCGAGCGCCTCACCGGCAAGGTTCCGGCCCCGCAGAAGGTCGAAGCCGCTCTCAACCAGATCAAGGCCTGATCGGGAGATCCGCATGTTAGAGAACACCAATTTCTGGGTTGCGGTCGCCTTCTTCATCTTCTGGGGCCTGATGTTCTATCTGGGCGTCCCGGGCATGGTGATGAACCAGCTCGACTCCCGCGGCAAGCGTATTGCCGACGAACTGGCCGAGGCCAAGCGCCTTCGCCAGGATGCCGAACGGCTCCTCAAGGAGTACGAGTCCAAGCGCGCCGCCGCCGAGCGCGAGGCCGCCGAGATCGTCTCCAATGCGCGCACCGAGGCCGAGCGCCTTGCCGCCGAGGCGCAGGAGAAGATGACCGACTTCGTGAAGCGCCGCACCGCGACCGCCGAAGCGAAGATCGCCCAGGCCGAGGCCCAGGCCTCGGCGGAGGTTCGCGCCGCCGCCGTCGACGCCGCCATCAAGGCTTCCGAGCGCGTCCTGCGCGACGAGATCACCGGCGCCACCGCCGCCTCCCTCGTCACGTCGAGCCTTAATGACGTGCGCACGAAGCTGCAGTGAGGCTTTTCGCATAAAGAGACTTTGCAAAGGCCGCCCTTCAAGGCGGCCTTTTTGCTGGAGGCAAGCCCATGCTGCTGATCTTCGACTGCGACGGCGTGTTGGTCGATTCGGAGGCGCTCGCCTGCGAGATCGATGCCCAGATCCTCACCCAGATCGGGCTGCCCTATTCGGCGGAAGACATCGCACGCAAGTTCGTCGGGGTCAGCTTCAAGGACATGGTGACACGCCTCGAGGCGGAGCACGGCTGCGTGCTTCCGGCCGATCTCGGCGCACAGCTGGACAGCGCCCTTTTCGCGAAGTTCGAAACGGACCTGAAGCCGATTGAGGGCATCCGCGAGGCCATCCTCTCGCTCCCCTACCCGCGCTGCGTGGCCTCCTCCTCCACGCCAGAACGAATCGCCCTGTCGCTGCGCATCACAGGCCTGGCGGATCTGTTCGATCACGTCTTCAGCGCCACACAGGTCGCGCGGGGCAAACCGGCGCCGGATTTGTTCCTCCATGCCGCAAAGAACATGAATGCCAATCCGCAGGATTGCATCGTGATCGAGGATTCAGCGGCTGGGGTTCAGGGGGCGCTTGCCGCCGGCATGCGCGTGATCGGCTTTGTCGGTGGAGCACATTGTGGGCCAGAGCATGCGGAGAAGCTAAGGCAGGCTGGTGCATCTGTGGTGATCGAAAGGATGGTGGAGCTGACCGGCGCTGTGCAGACTCCTAGATAATAAAATAATGATCCCAGACGGCGACAGCCGTCCGGGATCTGATGCAGGATTAGGCGCTCTCTTACCTCGCGATCCCAGATCTTCGCTACGCTCCGTCCTGGATGACGAATCTACTTAGGATGAAAAGAGAATGCCCGGCACTTGGCCGGGCATTTGCAGTTTGTGGCGCCTTACTCCGCCGCTTCCGCCACCGGCGCGGGCGGCGTCCACTTGAGCACCGGGCTGCGCGCGGCGCGGGTCTCGTCGAGGCGGCGGCGCGGGGCATGGTAGGGGGCGCCGGTGAAGCGCTCCTTGTCGCCGTTCTTGGCGGCCATGGCGAGGTCGCGCAGCATCGCGACGAAGAGGTCCAGCGACGCCTTCGATTCGGACTCCGTCGGCTCGATCAGCATGGCGCCATGCACCACCAGCGGGAAGTACATGGTCATCGGGTGGTAGCCCTCGTCGATCATGGCCTTGGCCACGTCCAGGGTAGTCACGCCCGTGTCCTTGAGCCACGCGTCGTCGAAGAGCACCTCGTGCATGCAGGGCTTGTTGCCGAAGGGCAGCGACATCAGGTCGGCGAGGCCCGCGCGGATGTAGTTGGCGTTGAGCACCGCATCCTCGGAGGCCTGCTTCATGCCGTCCGAACCATGCGAGAGCATGTATGACAGGGCCCGCACATACATGCCCATCTGGCCGTGGAAGGCCGTCATGCGGCCGAAGGGCTTCTCTGCAGCGTCAGATGCCTGCTCCACCAGCTCGAAGCCGTCCTGGCCGGCCCGAACGAACGGCACCGGGGCAAACGGCGCGAGGCGTGCTGACAGCACCACCGGGCCTGAGCCCGGACCGCCGCCGCCGTGCGGCGTCGAGAAGGTTTTGTGCAGGTTGATGTGCATGGCATCGACGCCGAGATCCCCAGGCTTCGCCTTGCCCACGATGGCGTTGAAGTTGGCGCCGTCGCAGTAGAAATAGGCGCCTGCGTCATGGATCGCCTTGGCGATCTCCGCCACCTGGGGCTCGAAGAGCCCGCAGGTGTTGGGGTTCGTGAGCATGATCGCCGCGACGTCGGGGCCGAGGCGCTCCTTCACGTCCTCCACGTGCACCCAGCCGTCCTCGCGGGCGGGCACCGGCTTCACCTTGAAGCCGATCAGCGCCGCGGTGGCCGGGTTCGTGCCGTGCGCCGAATCGGGCACGAGCACCACGTTGCGGGTCGCGCCCTCGCCCTTCGCCTCGATGGCGGCCTTGATCGCCATCATGCCGCAGAGCTCGCCATGGGCACCCGCCTTCGGCGAGAGCGCCACGGCGGTCATGTTGGTGAGCGTGATCAGATAGCGTCCGAGCTCGTCCATGAGCTCCAGGGCTCCCTGCACGGTGGAGACCGGCTGCAGCGGATGCACGTCGGAGAAGCCCGGCAGGCGCGCCATGCGCTCGTTGAGGCGCGCATTGTGCTTCATGGTGCAGGAGCCGAGCGGGAAGAGGCCCGTGTCGATGCCGTAGTTCTGCTGGCTGAGGCGCACGTAATGGCGCATGGTCTCAGGCTCGGAGAGGCCCGGCAGACCAATGGGCTCCTTGCGCTCAAGCCCGCCAAGGCGTGGCTTGAAATCCTCCGGCTCGTCGAGATCGACGCCGGTGGTGTCGTAGCGCCCGATCTCGAACAGCAGCGGCTCGATCTGCGCCAGCGCCTTGTTGCCGGTGAAGGTCGGGTGAGCCTCGGCGGCCGAGCCGGTAGCGCGGCTGGCATCGCCCTGCAGGCGAGCGGCCTGATTGCCCATGCCGGCGGCCGGATCGGACACGCCGTGAGCCTGAGGAGCGGAGGGGCGTCCCTGGCGGTTCAACATCACAGAACCTCCTTCAAGGCGGCACAGAAGGCCGCGCGGTCATCATCGGTGTTCACTTCGGTGGAAGCGACGAGCAGCAGGTTGTCGAGGCCGGCGCCAGGCAGGAGGCGCGACACGGGTACGCCGCCGAGCACACCCTTCTCGACAAGACGCTCCAGCACTTCGGCCGCAGGCTTTGAGAGCTTCACGGTGAATTCGTTGAAGAATGTCTCGTTGAGCACCTCGACGCCCGTCACGGAGGCCAGCTGATCCGCCAGCTTCACCGCGTTGGCATGGTTGATGCGGGCGAGGCGCGAGAGGCCCGCTTCGCCGAGCAGCGTCATGTGAATGGTGAAGGCGAGCGAGCAGAGACCCGAATTGGTGCAGATGTTCGAGGTTGCCTTGTCGCGGCGGATATGCTGCTCACGGGTCGAGAGCGTCAGCACGAAGCCGCGATTGCCGTCCGCATCCACCGTCTCGCCGCAGAGGCGGCCCGGCATCTGGCGGAGGAACTTCGACTGGGTGGCAAAGAGGCCCACATAAGGCCCGCCGAAATTCAGCGCATTGCCGATGGACTGACCCTCGCCCACCACGATGTCGGCGCCCATGCTGCCGGGAGACTTGAGCAGACCGAGCGACACGACCTCCGTGAACACGGCAATCAGAAGAACGCCGTGCTGGTGCGCCTTGTCGGCAATGGGCTTCAGGTCGCGCACGTTGCCGAACACGTCCGGCGACTGCACGACCACGCAGGACACGCTGTCGTCGATCCGGGACAGGATGTCCTCGGTGCCTCCCACGTCGGGCGCCATGGTGACGACGTCATCGCTCGACATCTCGGAGAGCGTCCTCACTACATCGGCGTAATGCGGATGCAGGCCGCCCGAGAGCACCGCCTTGCGGCGCTTGGTGACGCGATGCGCCATGAGCACCGCCTCGCCCGTGCCGGTGGAGCCGTCATACATGGAGGCGTTCGCCACCTCCATGCCGGTGAGCGCGGCAACTTGAGTCTGGAACTCGAAGAGGTACTGCAGCGTCCCTTGAGCGATCTCCGGCTGATACGGGGTGTAGCTCGTCAGGAACTCGGACCGCTGGATCAGGTGATCGACGGTTGCGGGCACGTGGTGCTTGTAGGCGCCCGCACCGACGAAGAATGGTACGCTCGAGGCGGAGATGTTCTTCACGGACATGCGGGAGAGGATGCGCTCCACGTCCAGTTCGCCCTTGCGGCGCGGCAGGTCCACCGGCTCCTTCAGGAGCAGGCTCTTCGGCACGTCGGCGAAAAGCTCATCGACGTGGTTGACCCCGATCCGTGCGAGCATCTCGCTGCGATCGGTGTCGGACAAAGGCAAATAACGCATCGCGAAAGAACCTTGTTTGTTAATGCGAGGGAATGCCCGCCACCACGATCTCCGTGAGCACGGAGTTGGCGATGAAGCATTCCTTATGGGCGAGGTGGTGCATGTCGACGATCTGCTCGGGCGTCGGAACCTTGTCGCCGGAGAATTCAATATGGGGGTCCAGGGTGACCTTGGAAACGAAGAGCTTGCCGTTCCCGTTCTTCGTCATGATTCCGAGCGCCTTGTCTTCATACGAATCGACGACAAAGCGCTTCTTGGCGGCGATCGACAGGAAGGTGAGCATATGGCAGCTCGACACGGCCGCCACGAAAGCCTCTTCCGGATCGACCGCATCCTCCCGTGAGAGGGGCAAGGGCACGACGGAGGGCGATGCGGAGCCAGGAACCTCAATGCCACCATCGAAGGACCACGTATGGCCGCGGCTGTAGCGGTTGTCGGAGAAGCTCTCGTCCTCTCCCCGCGTCCAGCGTATCGTCGCCCTGTATTCGTGCGTCATGGCCGTACCTGACTTAGAATGTCCAACTGAGCCTCACCCTGAGGAGGACCGTCAGGTCCGTCTCGAAGGGCGATGCGCCTCCAGTGCCCTCTGGAACCTCCATCGAGACGCCCACTGCATGGGCTCCTCAGGATGAGGGCAGAGGTTTGTTGACCGCCCGACCTTACGAGATCGACTTCACGAATTCCCCGTACTGCTCTTCGGTCATGAGGCCGTCGAGCTCGCTCTCGTTCGTGAGACGGATCTTCATGAACCAGCCGCGGCCGGCCGGGTCCTCGTTGACGGTGCCGGGAGACGCCTCGAGCTCGCTGTTGACCTCTACCACCTCGCCGGAGACGGGCGCATAGACTTCGCTTGCCGCCTTCACGCTCTCGACGACGGCCGCCTCGTCGCCCTTCGACAGGGTCTTGCCGACGCTGGGCAGCTCTACGAACACCACATCGCCGAGCTGGCCCTGAGCATAATCGGAGATGCCGACGATACCGGCATCGCCCTCGACGCGGATGTATTCGTGATCCTTGGTGTAGCGCGTGGTCATGATGAATTCCCTCTTGATAGTGATGTCAGCGCTTGTAGCGATGGGGAGCGAACGGCATGGCTGCAACCTTGGCCGGCAGCGGCTTGCCGCGAACGATGAGATGCAGGTCCGTGCCGGCGGCGGAGACGTCCTTGGCCACATACCCCATGGCGACCGGACCGTTGACCGTGGGGCCGAAGCCGCCGGAGGTGACGATGCCGACCTCGCGCCCGTCAGGGGTGGTGATGACGCTGCCTTCACGGGCAGGCGCGCGGCCCTCCGGCCTGATGCCGACGCGAACGCGCGAAGCACCGTCCTTGATCTCGCGCTGAACGCGCGCGGCGCCCGGAAAACCACCTTCCTCGCGGCGGCGCTTCTGGATCGACCAGATCAGGCCCGCCTCGATGGGCGATGTCGTGGTGTCGATGTCGTGGCCGTAGAGGCACAGGCCCGCTTCGAGACGCAGCGAATCGCGGGCGCCGAGGCCGATGGCCTTCACCTCCGGATCGGCGAGGAGCGCACGCCAGAGCTTCGCCGCATCCTCGGCCTTGCAGGAAATCTCGAAACCGTCCTCGCCCGTGTAGCCCGAGCGGGACACATGGCACCAGATGCCGTCGATCTGCACGTCGGCCGACATCATGAAGGAGAGCGCCGCGGCTTCAGGGGTAAGCTTCGCCAGAACGGCTTCCGCCGAGGGCCCCTGCAGGGCCATCAGGCCGAGCTCGTCCTTGCGGTTCAGGCTCACGCCCTTCGGCAGGCGAGCCTGGATGTGAGCGTAGTCCTGCTCCTTCATGGAGGCGTTCACGACGAGATAGAGCCAGCCCTCATGACCGGGAGCGCCGACGCGGGTCACCATCAGGTCGTCGAGAATGCCGCCGTCATCGGCCAGAAGCTGCGAATAGCGCTGCTGGTTCGGCTTGAGATTCACGACATCGGCCGGAATCAAGGCCTCGAGCGCCCTGGCGACGGTCTCGTGACTCTTGTCCTCGGCCACGAGGAAGGCCTGGCCCATATGGGAGACGTCGAACAGGCCCGCATGCTCGCGGGTCCAGTTGTGCTCTGCCATGATGCCGGTGGGGTACTGCACCGGCATGTCGTAGCCGGCGAACGGCACCATGCGGGCGCCAAGCGCCACATGCTCCGCGTGGAGCGGGGTTTTCAGGAGCGGCTCGTCGCTGTGCGCTGGCTCGGCCATCGGTGTCCCTCAAAGGTGCGCGTTCCATCGAGCCTTGCGGCCCGTTGCTCTGCGCCCCCTCTGTCCCGAGACCTGAGAGATTTCCCTTCAGCCGTCGAAGGCCGAGGTTACGCCCGTCGGTGGGCGACGCTTTCAAACGTCGCCGCTTTCCAGAGTGCCAGCTCCCGCGCGGTCCTTTGGCCTGAGCGTTTCCGGGGCGGTTGCGCCTTCGGCGCCGGACTGTCGTCCGGTCTCTTCCGCGGGGATCATCGGCTGGCCTAAGCTCTGAAGAGGAATTAGCCTCCTGTCAACAAAGCAGGACGGGCCTGTTCACCCTTTAATTGACGCCGGGCCCCTCAGGCTCCATCTTAAGGGCCATCTGTCACAGAAGGGGAGAAGCGCGGCCTGATCCGGTCAGCAGCTCCACGCATCGTTGCTCGAACTGATCATCGCTATCGCTCTCGTCGCCCTCAACGGCGTCTTCGCTCTTTCCGAACTTGCCATCGTGTCCGCCCGCCGGCCTCGCCTCAAGGCCATGGCCGAACAGGGCCGCTCGGGCGCCAGCACGGCCCTCACCCTCATGGAGGATTCGGGCCGCTTCCTCTCGACGGTCCAGATCGGCATCACCCTGGTGGGCATCCTGGCCGGCGCCTTTTCGGGCGCGGCGCTGGGCGGCAGGCTGACGGAGATTTTCCTGGCCCAGGGCATGCCTGAGGGCGCAGCGCGCCCCCTCGGCTACGGCATCGTCATCGGCATCATCACCTACCTGTCCATCGTGATCGGCGAGCTCGTGCCCAAGCAGCTGGCCCTGCGCCACCCGGAGGGCATCGCCTGTGCCATGGCACCGATGATGCTGGTCGTGTCGAAGGTCGCGGCCCCGGCCGTCTGGCTTCTGAATGCCTCCACCACCATGATCTTCAGCCTCTTCGGAACCAAGTCCGACGATTCCTCGACCGTCACCGAAGAGGAGATCAAGATGCTCGTGGGCGAGGCCGAGAGCGCCGGTGTGATCGAGGAGGAGGAGCGCCGCATGATCTCGGGCGTGCTGCGCCTCGGCGACCGGACGGTGCGCGGCCTCATGACGCCCCGGACGGACGTGGACTGGATCGATACCGAGGATGACGAAGACACGATCCGTGCCCTGCTGATCGAGACCCCGCATTCGCGCCTGCCGGTAAGCGAGGGCACCCCCGACAACGTGATCGGCGTGGTTCAGTCGCGGGAGCTTCTGGCCGCCATGCTGTCCGGCCAGCCCCTCGACATTCGCAGGCACCTGCAGCAGGCGCCGGTCATTCCGGACACCCTCTACGCCCTGGACGCCTTGGCAATCCTGAGGGACGCTGAAGTCCCCATGGCCCTGGTCCACGACGAATATGGCCATTTCGAAGGGGTCGTGACCCCGGCCGATGCCCTGGAGGCCATCGTCGGCGCCTTCCGGTCCGACGGCGAGGCACCAGAGCCCGATGCCGTCCGACGAGAGGATGGCTCCTGGCTGCTCGCCGGCTCCATGCCGGTGGACGAAATGGCCGAGATCCTCGGCGTGACCCTGCCCGAGACCCGGAGCTATCACACGGTGGGCGGCCTGGTCATCAGCGAGCTGCAGCACCTGCCGACCACGGGCGAACACGTGGAGACCCTCGGCTGGCGCTTCGAGGTCATCGATCTCGACGAGCGCCGGATCGACAAGGTGCTGGCTGCCCCGCTCAACCAGAGAGCGGGCGCCGCCGTTCTATACTGAGGCTTATCCGCGACGTCCTGCGGCTGAGCGGGCGCCGAGGCCGACCTCGATCTCGAAGCTGTCGACGGAAACCGCGGGAACCACGATGCCCTCCTCGACGATGGAGACGGTCGTCTGGGTCTGTCCGGCCGGGATCGCAGCCGCCACCCGGCGGGAGCGATTGGCGAAGACGGTCGAGCCGTCCTTGACGATGATCTGAACCGGAACGTCATAGCGGCCCGCCGATCCGCCGGTGCCGAGGAGCGCCCTGGCCTCGACGCCGACCCTCACCAGGGTGGTGCCGTCCGGCTGGCCGACGCATTCGCGGGCCAGATCGCCCAGGGCGATCTGGCTGCGGATGGAGCCCGCATCGCCGCCGCGGGCCTGAATGACCGCGCCGCCATCCATGACCTCCACGGTCGGGCAATACACGTCGCGGGTCTCGGCAGCCTGGCGCGGCGTCTGGGTCGTCCCTGCCGTGAGCAGCATGTCGCCCACGCCGAAGCCGCCCTCGCCCGGCGCTCCGCAGCCGGCCAAGCTCGAAACCCCGAGCACAACGAAGGCCCATCCGGCCCTGCGGTTCAATCCCTTGTTCATCACTGTCCCCCACCCTCTCTTCATTAATTACGGAAGGGCATCGAACCCGGCCGCGAACCCGTTCAGGGACACGGGAATCCCGATCCCCTCCTCGGGCGTCTGGAAGACGATGAAGGTGGCCTGCTGGCCGGTCTTCATCTGGTTGATCAGGTTGTCCTCCATCACCACCTCGGCAACGCAGCCCGATGCCAGGCAGCGCACGAACCCGGCGCGGCCGATATCCGTCTGGTCGATCTTCAGGCCAAGCCCCGAGGGCAGCAGAATACCCAGAGGCGCCACCACGCGCAGGAGGCGGCTTTTGCCATCAGCGGTTTTCAACATGATAATGACGAGGGTGACGTTGGGGCGATCCTCCGCAACAACGTTCTGCACAAGAGCGCATTGCTCGGCGGTCGCTCCGGCCGGAGTCTCGCAGCGCATCTGCCAGTCGCCGAAGGTGTTCTTGACCATGCCCTGAGCGCCGGCGCCGCTGGCGCCGAGCAGGGCTGCAAGTCCCAGGAAAGCTGCCGCGCCGTGGCGAACCCATTGCGATGCGCCCATCGGTTTCTCCATTCCGTAAGCCCCTGTCAAAGGGTCGCGGCGTGCCGCCGCTCCGATCCAACTTTGGCCGTTGGGACCATGGCAGGGGGCGCGATGTCAAGCGAGAGGGGCGATTTGAAGGGGCGAAAAGCTCTTTGGCGGTTATGACGCATAAATTGCGACGTCTGCACCGTTGCGCTTGGGACAATCCTGTGGTCTTTGACGCAGATCAAAGGTGATGGCGCAAGCCGGGCGCCGACATTCGCACGCCCGCGCCTTCCCCGATGCTTTCATGGCCCTGGGCCATCACATCTTTAGGAGCTTTGGAACGCCGATGCGGATCGAGACTGGACGTCGATCGGTGACCGCCCTCTCCACGGCAGCGGTCGCACTTGTGTTGGGCATAAGTGAGGCGTGGGCGGCCGCCGGGCAGCCCTCCCCTTGGGAAACCGGCATGCAGGAGATGGTGACCGAGTTGGGACAGAGCGTGTCCAACTTCCACACCTACCTTACTTGGCTTATGGCCGCGATCTGCCTCTTCGTGCTGGCGCTGCTCCTTGTGATCGTTGCCCGCTTCAACGAGAACAAGAACCCGGTTCCCTCGAAGACCACCCACAACACCTTGCTCGAAGTGGCTTGGACCATCGTCCCGGTCCTGATCCTCGTGGTGATCGCCATCCCGTCCTTCCGCCTCCTGCGCGAGCAGCTCGTGCCGCCGCAGGCCGATCTTGTGGTGAAGGTGACCGGCTATTCCTGGTACTGGGGCTACGAATACCCGGCCGATCAGGGCGGCGGCTTCAAGTTCGACTCGAACATGGTCACCGAGGATAGCGCCCGTAAGCCGGATCAGCCACGCCTGCTGGGAGCCGACAACGCGATGGTCGTGCCGGTGGGCAAGGTGGTTCGCGTTCAGGTCACCTCGGCCGACGTGATGCACTCCTTCACGGTGCCGTCCTTCTACTTCAAGGTCGACGCCATCCCCGGCCGCCTGAATGAAGTCTGGTTCAAGGCCGAGAAAGAAGGCGTGTATTTCGGCCAGTGCTCGGAGCTCTGCGGCAACGGCCATCCCTATATGCCCATCGAAGTCCGCGTCGTGAGCGAGCAGCAATATGCCGCTTGGCTGACCGAGGCGAAGCAGCGTTATGCTTCCACGGACAGCCCGGCTCCGACCAAGTTCGCGACCGCTCAATAATCTGAAAAGGACCACAGAGGTCTCATCATGGCACATGCAGCTGATGCCGCTCACGCGGATCACCACGATCACCTTCCGAGCTTCTGGCGTCGGTGGTTCTATTCCACGAACCACAAGGACATCGGCACGCTCTACATGATTTTCGGCTTCACGGCGGGTATCGTCGGCGGCCTTCTGTCCATCGGCATGCGTCTAGAGCTCCAGGAGCCTGGCCTTCAGTTCTTCTCGAACCCGCAAGCCTTCAACGTCTTCGTGACCGGCCACGGCCTCATCATGGTGTTCTTCATGGTGATGCCCACGCTGATCGGCGGCTTCGGCAACTGGTTCATTCCGCTCATGATCGGCGCGCCCGACATGGCCTTCCCGCGGATGAACAACATCTCGTTCTGGCTCACGGTCTCGGCCTTCGCCCTGATGCTCTGCTCGCTCTTCGTCGAGGGCGCTCCGGGCTCGCTCGGCTTCGGTGGCGGCTGGACCGTGTATCCGCCGCTCTCGACCGTCGGCCATCCGGGCCCCGCGCTCGACTTCGGCATCTTCGCCCTGCACCTCGCCGGTGCGGCGTCGATCCTCGGCGCGATCAACTTCATCACCACGATCCTCAACATGCGCGCTCCGGGCATGACGCTGCACAAGATGCCGCTGTTTGCCTGGTCCATGCTGGTGACCGCGTTCCTGCTGCTCCTCTCGCTGCCTGTTCTCGCGGGCGCGATCACGATGCTGCTCACCGACCGCAACTTCGGAACAACCTTCTTCGACCCGTCGGGCGGCGGCGATCCGGTGCTCTACCAGCACCTGTTCTGGTTCTTCGGCCACCCCGAAGTGTACATCATGATCCTGCCGGCCTTCGGCATCGTGTCCCACATCATCTCCACCTTCTCCAAGAAGCCGATCTTCGGCTATCTCGGCATGGCCTACGCCATGGTGGCGATCGGCGTGGTCGGCTTCGTCGTGTGGGCGCACCACATGTACACCGTCGGCCTCTCGCTTCAGACCCAGGCCTACTTCGTGTTCGCCACCATGGTGATCGCGGTTCCCACGGGGGTGAAGATCTTCTCGTGGATCGCCACCATGTGGGGCGGCTCCATCCGCTTCACGGCGGCCATGCAGTGGGCGGTGGGCTTCGTGTTCCTGTTCACGGTCGGCGGTGTCACCGGCGTCGTGCTGGCGAATGCTCCCGTCGACCGCTACATGCACGACACCTACTACGTGGTGGCCCACTTCCACTACGTGCTGTCGCTCGGCGCGGTCTTCGTGATCTTCGCCGGCATGTACTACTGGTTCCCGAAGATCACCGGCTACGTGATGCCCGAGTGGATCGGCAAGCTGCACTTCTGGGTCGCCTTCATCGGCTCCAACGTGCTGTTCTTCCCGATGCACTTCCTCGGCCTCTCCGGCATGCCGCGCCGCTATGCGGATTATCCGGACGCCTTCGCGGGCTGGAACATGGTGTCGTCGATCGGCGCCTACGTGTTCTTCGCCGGCCTGTTCATCTTCATGTTCGGCGTGGTCTATGCCTTCATCCGCAAGGAAAAGGCTGCCGCGAATCCGTGGGGTGAAGGGGCGACGACACTGGAATGGACCCTGTCCTCTCCGCCTCCGTACCACCAGTTCGAGACCCTGCCCCGCGTCATCGATACGGGCCACTGAAATCACCCGAGTGGGCGGCGTCACGCCGCCCGCTCCTCCCCAGAGGGCTTGGATCTCACAAGCCTTCCGGCGAGGAGCCGACCATCCGGAGGCACTTCTGGCCTCGTCACGGCATTTCGGAATTTTGCGATGAGCACCATGTCGAACAGTCTGGCCGAAACCCAAGTCGAGAGTCTTGCGACCGCAGGCATGTCTCAGGGCGACGTGTCCGACTTCTTCGCCCTGTTGAAGCCGCGGGTGATGTTTCTCGTCGTCTTCACGGCGCTCGTCGGCATGGTCGTGAGCCCGTCAGATGTCCATCCGATCGTGGCCTTCGTGTCGCTCCTGATGATCGCCGTCGGCGGCGGCGCCTCCGGGTGCCTGAACATGTGGTGGGATGCGGATATCGACGCAGTCATGACCCGCACCCGCAAGCGCCCGATCCCCGCCGGCAAGATCCAGCCCGGTGAAGCCCTGGCCTTCGGCGTGACGCTCTCCGTCGGCTCGGTCATCATCCTGGGTCTCGTCAGCAACTGGCTTGCCGCCGGCCTGCTCGCCTTCACGATCTTCTTCTACGTGGTGGTCTATTCCATGTGGCTGAAGCGCACGACGCCGCAGAACATCGTCATCGGCGGTGCGGCGGGGGCCCTCCCCCCGATCGTCGCTCAGGCCGCCGTTACGGGCCACGTGGCCTTGGACAGCGTGATCCTGTTCGCCATCATCTTCATTTGGACGCCGCCGCACTTCTGGGCGCTCGCCCTCGTGAAGTCCGGCGATTACGAGCGCGCCGGCATTCCCATGATGCCGAATGTGGCCGGTCCCGACGCCACCCGGTTCCAGATCCTCGCCTACACGATCCTCCTGGCCCCCCTGGGGATGGCTCCGGTGGCCTTAGGGTTCGGCGGCCTGGCTTACGCCATCATCTCGCTCATCGGCGGCTTCGGCATGCTGGCGCTCGCCGTGCAGGTGTACCGCCTGCGCCAGGGCGAGCCTGCCATGCGCGTGGCCCAGCAGCTCTTCGGCTTCTCGATCCTCTATCTCTTCCTCCTCTTCGCGACCCTGCTGGTGGAGCACGGGTTCGGCTTCTTCCGGCCGGTGTTCGGATAATTCCATGGCGGATCGCAAGACGCACCAGAGCCTGACCCCCGAGGAACAGAAGCGGCGACGTAAGCGTTCGCTTGCCCTGGCGCTTACGCTCGGGGTCCTCGTGCTGCTGTTCTACGTGGTCACGATCGCGAAGCTCGGACCGGGCGTCCTGCAGCGCCCCATGTGAGGTTTGGACATGGTTGAGAATCCACACATCCAACGCAAGATGCACCGCACGGCCTTCGCCTGCGTCGGCATCGTCGTGGGCATGGTCGGCCTCGCCTATGCGTCCGTTCCCCTCTACGACCTCTTCTGCAAGGTCACGGGCTTCGGCGGCACCCCGATAGCCGTCGACGGCAATGGCTCGCAGGTGATCAACCGGACGATCTCCGTCCGCTTCGACTCCAATGTGGCGCCCGGGCTGAACTGGCGCTTCTCGCCGGAAACGCCCGAGGTGACGGTCAAGCTCGGCGAGACCACGACGGTTCTCTACAAGGTCACCAACAGGGGCGACAAGCCGAGCACGGGCATTGCCACCTACAACGTGCAGCCCGACCTTGCCGGCACCTACTTCTCCAAGCTCGAATGCTTCTGCTTCACCGAGCAGACCCTGCAGCCGGGCGAGACCCTGGAATCCGCGGTCGTTTTCTACGTCGATCCCCGCCTGATGGAGGATCGCGACGTGAAGGACCTTACATCCATCACCCTCTCCTACACCTACTTCCCCTCCAAAGGGGGCAAGCCGGTAGCGGAAGTGACATCCTCCACCACACCCATCTCTCAATAAGACACGTGACAAGCTGGGCGGAAACGTCATAAAGCGAGTTCACCTTCGAGGCACGGAGACGACACGAAATGGCCGAGGCCCACGCCAAGAACCACGACTACCACATCCTTGAACCGAGCCCGTGGCCGCTCATCGGCGCGGTCAGCGCGTTCCTGCTGACCTCCGGGTTCGTGACCTGGTGGAAGGACATCGCCATCGCCGGAATGCACCTTGGTCCCATCGTCTTCGGCCTGGGCATCATCGGCGTTCTCTACACCATGCTGGCCTGGTGGACAGATGTGGTGAAGGAGGCCAATACCGGCTCGCACACCCGCGTGGTCCAGCTTCACCACCGCTACGGCATGATCATGTTCATCGCCTCCGAGGTGATGTTCTTCGCCGCCTGGTTCTGGGCTTATTTCGATGCGGCCCTCTATGCGGGCGACCCGCAGCTCTACTCCCGCGTCGAGGCACTCGGCGGCGTCTGGCCCCCTAAGGGCATCGAGACCTTCGATCCCTGGCATCTGCCGCTTCTCAACACCCTGATCCTTCTCACCTCCGGCACCACGGTCACCTGGGCGCACCACGCGCTCCTGCACAACGACCGCCAGGGGCTGAAGATGGGCCTGTGGCTCACGGTGATCCTCGGCTTCGTCTTCACCTGCGTGCAGGCCTACGAGTACAGCCACGCGGCCTTCGGCTTCAGCGGCAACATCTACGGCGCCACCTTCTTCATGGCGACGGGCTTCCACGGCGCGCACGTGGTCATCGGCACGATCTTCCTGGCCATCTGCCTGCTGCGCGCCTATCGCGGCGACTTCACGCCCCAGCAGCATCTCGGCTTCGAGTTCGCCGCCTGGTACTGGCACTTCGTCGACGTGGTGTGGCTCTTCCTCTTCGCCGCCATCTATGTGTGGGGCTACGGCGGAAGCGGGGCTGGGCACTAAGCCACACGTAGACCCGTAGACCGATAAATCGGCAGGGGGCGGCTTCACGGCCGCCCTTCGCATTTGGCGGCTCCGTCACCATCTGTCGGTCAGCCCTACCGGCCAAATCTGGAGAAAAGCCGTGGCTCATGATCCGTCCGCCCCCTCGCCCATCACCACCGGCCTCAAAGGGCTCTGCCCCCGCTGCGGCAAGGGGCATGTGTTCGACGGTTTCCTCAAGGTCCAGCCGAAATGCGAGGTCTGCGGCCTCGACCTTGCCTTTAGCGACACGGGTGATGGCCCGGCGTTCTTCGTCATGTCCTTCGTCGGCATCTTTGTCGTGGCCCTCGCCCTTTGGGTCGAGTTCACCTACGAGCCGCCGATCTGGCTCCATCTCGTCATGTGGACGGTTCTGAGCATCGTCCTGAGCCTCCTCCTGGTGAGGCCGCTCAAGGGCGTACTGATGAACCTGCAATACCACCACAAGGCCGAGGAAGGACGCTTCGAGAAGTGACCGCCTCCCGCCTGCACAAGGGCCGGTCCCTCCTCCTCCCGGGCCTCGCTACCCTGATCGCCCTTGCCCTCCTGATCGGCCTTGGCACCTGGCAGCTCCAGCGCAAGGCCTGGAAGGACGACCTGATCGCGCAGATCGAGACCCGCGCCTATGCCGATCCCGGCGCCATCCTGCCGGAAGCGGATTGGCCCACCTGGCGCGCCGATCAGGACGAGTTCCGGAAAGTGCGAGTGACCGGCACGTTCCTACATGAGTTCGAAGCCCCGGTCTATGGCCTCGCCCGCGGCGAGCGGCAGGGAGCGCCGATCCAGGGCTATTACCTGATCACGCCTCTCAGGCTCACGTCAGGCGCCATCGTGATGGTCAACCGCGGCTTCGTGCCGACGGACCTGCGCGATCCGTCGCGCCGCCCCGGGAGCCAGCCGGCGGGCGAGGTCACCGTTACAGGCCTCGTCCGGGCGCCGGAAATCCGAAATCCGTTCACGCCCAACGACGAGCCCGCCCGCAACCAATGGTTCGCCCGCGACCCTCAGGCAATGGCCGCGGCGCACGACCTCGAGCGGGTTGCCCCGTTCCTGATCGACGCCGATGCGAGTCCCAATCCAGGCGGCTGGCCCCGGGGGGGACAGACGCCGCTGACCCTGCCGAACAACCACCTGCAGTACGCCATCACCTGGTACGGCATTGCCCTGACCCTGATCGGGGTCTTCACGGCCTTTGCCTGGCGGCGCCTGAAGGAGCCGGGCTCAGACGAGCTGAAACTGGAAGAATAGGCCGAAGCCGAGAATGACGAGGCCGGCGCTGACGACCTTGGCGACGAACAGCCATTTGAGGAGCGCCTCGTTCTCCGCCCGGCGCTCCGCCTTCTCGGCACGGCTCATCGTCTCCTGCGCCTTGAACTGCTCGGCATAGAGCGAGGTTGTCATGGTGTGGCCCACGGCGCCGTCCTTCTCCAGCTCGATGCGCTGGGCCATGACGCCGATGATGAGGCCGAGAACGCCCAGGCCGATGAAGCCCGCAAGCAGGAACGACCCCACCACCACGCCTGCCAGCACACCCACCAGGATGGGGAGCAGGATCCAGTCGATCCGTGTCATGCGCATGAACCCGGCCCTCTCTGCGGAAGGCGAGCTTGGCTTTCGATCCTGCCTATTATACCATGTTTCACATGTTCGCGCTTCTTACGACCGTAACCCATCTCACCATGCGCCTTGCAGGGCGCACGGGAGAGGCTTTGCGCGTCTAGACGAGCATCGAGCATATCCCGAAGCCCTGCGGAGACGAGCAGGGCTTCACAAAGGTTCCGTTCGCCTCCGCCTTAATCCAAGGAGAGCGATATGAGCCTGCAACCCGAAGTTCACCCACCCAGTCCTGCCGACGACATCGTCATCCGAGCGGCGCGACCAGGCGACTGCGAAGGCATCGCGGCCCTGGGCAACATGCCCGTCTATCGCTGGGGCACCCTGCGCCTGCCCCACCAGACGCCTGAGGCCACCCGGAAATGGCTCGAGGGCATAAACCCGGCCAACAATGTCAGTCTCGTGGTCGAGCGGGCTGGGCAGATCATCGGCAACGGCGGCTTCGAGCGGCACCAGGGACGGCGCTCCCACGTGGCCTATCTCGGCATGGGCCTGCACGACGATTTCCACGGCCGCGGCATCGGCTCACGGCTGCTGCGCGAACTCATCATGATCGCCGACGACTGGCTGAACCTTCGCCGCATCGAACTGACCGTCTATGTGGACAACGCGCCGGCCATCGCCCTCTACAAGCGCAACGGTTTCGAAATCGAGGGCACCCACAGGGATTTCGCCTTCCGGGGCGGCGCCTTCGTCGATGCCTATGTGATGGCCCGGATAAAACCATGACCTCTGCGACCGGATGCGGCTTGCCGTGTCCGGTCCATATCCATAAAGCATCTTCCGGCGAAGTGGATGCCGGTTCGCCGATGAGAAGATGCGACCAATGACCCATTATAGCGGTTTGCAATTTCAAAATGATTGCAAACCGCTCTAATGTCCGGCCGAATTTCCAGGAGATCGACATTGCTCCATGTCTCGACCCGGGGGGAAGCCCCTGCGCTCGGTTTCGCTGATGCCCTGCTGACCGGCCTCGCCCGGGACGGCGGCCTCTACCTGCCGGAAAGCTGGCCGGTCCTGACGGCTGAGACGATCCGCGGCTTTGCCGGCAAGCCCTACGCCGAGGTGGCGAAAGCCGTGCTCGGGCCTCTGGTCGACGGCGACATCCCCGAGGCTGCGCTCGGCCGCATGATCGACGAATCCTACGCCTCCTTCCGCCACGCGGCCGTCTGCCCGCTGACCCAGATCGGCGACAATCTCTTCGTGCTCGAGCTCTTCCACGGTCCGACGCTCGCGTTCAAGGACGTGGCGATGCAGCTGCTCGGGCGCCTCATGGACCACGTGCTCAAGGCTCGCGGAGCGCGAGCCACCATCGTGGGCGCGACCTCCGGCGACACCGGCAGCGCGGCCGTGGAGGCCTTCAAGGGCCTCGACCAGGTCGACATCTTCATCCTCTACCCGCATGGCCGCGTGTCGGACGTGCAGCGCCGGCAGATGACGGCGGTGGCCTCGCCCAACGTTCATGCGCTCGCGGTCGAGGGCACCTTCGACGATTGCCAGAATATGGTGAAGGGTCTGTTCAACCATGCCCGCTTCCGCGACGAGCTGCAGCTCTCGGGGGTGAACTCCATCAACTGGGCCCGCGTGGCGGCGCAGGTCGTCTACTACTTCACCGCCGCCGTGGCGCTGGGCTCCCCTCACCGCCCGGTCTCGTTCTCCGTGCCCACGGGCAATTTCGGCGACATCCTGGCCGGCTGGGTCGCCAAGCGCATGGGCCTGCCGATCGACCGGCTGATGATCGGCACCAATGCCAACGACATCCTGGCACGCACGCTCGGCTCCGGCTCATATGAAATCAAGGGCGTGCATCCCACGACCTCGCCCTCCATGGACATCCAGATCTCGTCCAATTTCGAGCGGCTGCTGTTCGAATCCTACGGCCGCAACGGCGAGGCGATCCGCCGCCTCATGGCTAGCCTCCACCAGTCCCGCGCCTTCCTGATCGACGCGGAGCCGCTCGCCCGCATTCGCGAGGAGTTTGGAGCTCACGCCGTCGACGAGGACAGCGTCATGGCGGAAATGGCCGAGACCTATCGCAGCACCGGCATTGTGCTCGATCCGCACAGCGCCGTCGGGACCTGCGCCGGTCGCACCTTGCTCGAAGACAATCCTGAAGTGCCCGTAGTGGCTCTCTCCACCGCCCATCCGGCAAAATTCCCCGACGCGGTTGAGCGCGCGACGGGGGTTCGCCCCGCACTTCCGCCGCACATGGCTGATCTGATGACCCGCAAGGAGAGCTTCACAATTCTTCCCAACGACCAAGCTGCGGTCGAGCGCTTCATCCGCGAGCGCGCGCGGGCGGTCAAAGGCGCAGCCGCATGAACCAGCACTTCGTCCGAGAGAAGCGGATCGACATCACCACCCTGCCCAACGGCCTGATGGTCGCCACCGAGCGGATGCCCGAGATCGCCACCGCGACGCTCGGCGTCTGGGTCGGCACCGGCTCGCGTCACGAAGAGCCGCATGAGCATGGCCTGTCGCATCTCATCGAGCACATGGCGTTCAAGGGCACGGCCCGGCGCTCCGCCCGCCAGATCGCCGAGGACATCGAGAATGTGGGCGGCGACATCAATGCCGCCACCAGCGTCGAATACACGAGCTACACGGCGCGCGTTCTCGGCGAGAACGTGGATGTCGCCCTTGACGTGCTCGGCGACATCCTCATCCACTCGGCTTTCGACGCAGGCGAACTCGCCCGCGAGAAGGGCGTGATCCTGCAGGAATACGCCGCCGTCGAAGATACCCCTGACGACCTCATCTACGACGCCTTCATGGAAACCGCCTTTGCGGGTCAGGCCGTCGGCCGCCCGATCCTCGGCACGCCGGAGACCATCAAGAGCTTCGACGAAGCGACGATCCGCGCCTTCCTGGCGCGGGAGTATTCACCCGGCAAGATGGTGCTGGCCGCGGCCGGCGACGTGGAGCATGCCCAAATCGTCGACTTGGCCGAGCGGCTGTTCGGGGCCATGCCGGCCGTCGAGGCGCGGCAGCCGGAGGGTGGCCGCTATACCGGTGGCGAGCGGCGCATCCCCCGCAAGCTCGAGCAGGCCAATCTGGTGCTCGGCCTGCCCGGGCTCTCGTTCAAGGATCCCAATTATTACGCCGCCCATCTCTTCGCCCATATGCTGGGCGGCGGCCTGACCTCGCGGCTCTGGCACGAGGTGCGTGAAACTCGGGGCCTTGCCTATTCCATCGATTCCTTCCACTGGCCCTTTTCCGATTGCGGCCTCTTCGGCATAGGCGCCGGAACGGCGGGATCGGACGTGCGGGAACTTATGGACGTGACGCTCGACTGCATGGTTCAAGCCACGAAGGATATCAGCGAGGTCGAGTTGATCCGCGCCAAGGCGCAGATGAAGGTGGCCCTGCTCACGGCCCTGGAGACACCGGGTGGGCGCATCGAGCGCGTGGCCCGTCAGCTCCTGTCCTGGGGCCGGTTGGTCGGCAGCGAGGAAATCGTCCGGAAGGTCGACGCCCTCGAGGTGGAGCATGTGCGCGAGGCTGGCCATACTCTGTTGCAGGGTGCGCCCACACTGGCGGCCATCGGACCCATCAAGGCGCTCCCTCCGCTGGAGAGCATTGCCTCGGGGCTGCGGGGCTGATCTTTCTGCCGGATCTGCCCCAGGGGCATGCCAGATTGTCCTCAATCCCGCCGCAAACGGGCCCCATGGCCCGTTCTAAGAACAACAATGAGTCCTGCGGACAAGTGGGGGCCTTTTCGGGGCCCGCCTTGCTCTCAAGCCTCCTGACCGGTACCAATTCCTTTCCATTGTCCTAGTACCGGACGAAAGACCGAAGCATTGCGGATCGTATCTTTCGCCATAACCCTTCTTTTGGCGACATTCCTGGGGCTCGCCTCGCCGACATCCGGCTGGGCCGTCGAATCCGTGCGCGTCGACCCCAAGATGAAGGCCATCGACCTCACCCCGGCCATCGAGCGCTACAACTCGGACGGGGACGAGATCCGCATTTCCACGGCGCCCGGGCGTGACGGGATCGTCCGCCGCATCGCCGTGAAGGCGCGCGAGGCTGGCACCCGGCCGGACTGGATGGTCTTCGCGCTCACCAACGACACCGACGAGCAGATCGAGCGTCTCCTGGTCGCTCCGCATTTCCGCCTCACGGGATCCGGCGTGACCTGGCCCGATCTCGGCGCCACCCGCATCGCGGCAATCACCGCGAGCCAAGGCATCCGGCCCGAACGCGACGACAGCGAGGATGCCGATCTCTTCCTCATCACTCTCGACCCCGGCACCACCGTCACCTTCGTGGCGGAGCTGCGCTCCGACAACCTGCCCCAGGTTCATCTGTGGGATGCGGACGCCTATAAGGACCGGGTCAACGGCCTGACCCTCTACAAGGGCATCATCATCGGCATCGCGGGCCTGCTCGCCCTCTTCCTCACCATCGTGTTCGTGGTGAAGGGCGCACTGATCTTCCCGGCGGCCGCGGCGCTTGCCTGGGCGGTGCTCGCCTATGCCTGCATCGATTTCGGCTTCTTCCAGCGCGTCTTCCCGATTACCGAAGCCACCGAGCAGATCTACCGTGCCGGCGCTGAGGCGGTGCTCGCGGCAACGCTCCTGGTCTTCCTCTTCGCCTATCTCAACCTCAACCGCTGGCACGTGCGCTACAGCCACGTCACCGGATTCTGGCTCCTGTTCCTCGGGGGGCTGGTGGCGCTTGCCATCGTCGATCCTCCTGTCGCCTCGGGGGTGGCCCGCATGTCGATTGCGGCGGTGGCCGGCATCGGTTTCGTTCTCGTGATCCATCTGGCGACGCACGGATATGACCGCGCCGTAATGCTCGTCCCGACCTGGCTGCTCCTAGTGGCCTGGGTCACGGCGGCAAGCTTCACCGTCGTGGGCCAGCTTTCCTCCGATCTCGTTCCCCCGGCCCTCGTCGGCGGCCTCGTCCTAGTGGTCATGCTGATCGGCTTCACGGTCATGCAGCATGCCTTCGCCGGCGGCGCCTTCGCCCGCGGCTTCGTCAACGACACGGAACGCCGGGCGCTGGCGCTCACGGGAGCCGGCGACATCGTGTTCGACTGGGACGTGGTTTCGGACAACATCTTCGTCAGCCCCGAAGTCGAGCACCAGCTCGGGCTCAAGCGCGGCTCGCTGGAGGGCCCGGCCTCGGCCTGGCTCGACCTGATTCATCCCTTCGACAAGGACCGGTACCGGCTTGCTCTCGATGCGGTCATCGAGCAGCGGCGCGGCCGCCTGACCCAGGATTTCCGCCTGCGCTCGTCCACTGGCGCGCACCATTGGTTCCGCCTCAGGGCACGCCCGGTGATCGGCTCGGACGGCGAGGTGCTGCGCATCGTCGGCACGCTCTCGGACGTCATGGAGAGCAAGACGGCAGAGGAGCGCCTGCTGCACGACGCCGTGCACGACAACCTGACGAGCCTGCCGAACCGGCAGCTCTTCTATGACAGGCTGGAAGCGGCTTTGACTTTCGCCAGCCAGGACGAGGCCTTGCGCCCGACCGTCGTTGTCATCGACATCGACAAGCTGAAGGACGCCAATGCCACGGCCGGATATGCGGCGGGCGACTCGATCCTCCTGACCCTGTCCCGGCGCCTGAGCCGCCTGCTGAAACCACAGGACACGCTGGCGCGCATCTCGGGCGACGAGTTCGCCATCATCCTGCTCTCCGAGCGGGAAACCGACCGCATCATCTCCTTCGCCGACATGGTTCGGCGCGTGGTGACGACACCGTTCACCTATTCCGAGCGGGAGTTTTTCCTCACCGCTTCCATCGGCATTGCGCTTCACGATCCGCAGATCGCCGCGCGACGCGAGGAAGTGCTGCGGAACGCCGAAATTGCCATGGCCCATGCGCGGCGCAACGGCGGCGACCGGATCGAGGTCTTCCGCCCCACCATGCGCTCCGACCGCAGCGATCACTTCACCATGGAGACCGATCTTCGCCATGCCCTCGAGCGGGGCGAGATGAAGGTGCTGTTCAAGCCGATCGTGCGTCTCGAAGACCGGACCATCGCAGGCTTCGAGTCGATGCTCCGCTGGGATCACCCGCGGCTCGGACGCGTCGGACCAGAGGACTTCATGTCGATTGCCGAGGAAACCGGTCTTATCGTCAAGCTGAGCGTCTTCCTGCTCGAGCAGACGGGCCGCGAGCTCGCGGCCTGGCAGAATGCGCTCGAAGTCGATCCGCCGATCTTCGCCAGCGTGAACATGTCGAGCCACCACCTGCTGCGGCATGACCTGTTGCAGGACGTCAAGACGGTGATCGCCCGCTCGGGCGTCATTCCCGGCACGCTCAAGATCGAGATGACGGAAAGTCTCGTGATGGAGAACCCGGAATACTCGGCCCAGATGCTCTCGCGCCTGCGCGATCTCGGCGCCGGCCTGTCGCTCGACGATTTCGGAACGGGCTATTCCGCCCTCGCCTACCTGCAGCGCTTCCCGTTCGATACGATCAAGGTTGACGAGTCCTTCGTGCGCCAGATGGCGGCCGGCAGGCCCGTTATCTTGCGCTCCATCGTCAAGATGGCGCACGAACTCGGCATGGAGATCGTGGCCGAGGGCGCGGAGAGCGAATCCGAGGCGATCGAGCTCTACCAGCTCGGCTGCGAGTACGCGCAGGGTCCCGTCTTCGGCGAGCCCATGTCGACGCTCCAGGCGCGTCAGCTCGTGGGGGCTGCTCCCGCGGCGGCCTGATCAGTCCGCCGCGCCCGATCAGGCGTGGCCGGCTTCCATGGAGAGCATGGCCGGCTCGATCCCGATGCGCCGCAAGGCCATCTCGTAGCGCAGGTCCGCCGCCGTATTGAACACGAGCTCCGCGTCGGCCGGGGTGTTGAGCCAGCCATTGGCCTGCATCTCCATCTCCAGCTGGCCCGCGCCCCAGCCGGCATAACCGAGCGCCAGCACCGCGTTCTCGGGACCGCGACCGGCCGCGATGGCGCGCAGGATGTCGATGGTGGCCGTCAGGCAGATGCCGTCGTCGATGGGCAGCGTCGACTGGGTGAGGTGGAAGTCCGGGGAATGGAGAACGAAGCCGCGGCTCGTTTCCACCGGCCCGCCCATGAGCACCTGCATGGACCCGACCTTCTGCGGCAGGCGGATGCGCTCCACCTCGGGTACGATCTCAAGCTGGACCAGCAGATCGGGCATGGTCACATTGGCTGCGGGCCGGTTGAGGATGATGCCCATCGCTCCTTCGGCCGAATGGGCGCAAATGAAGATAACGGCCCTGGCGAAACGTTCGTCCATCATCCCCGGCATCGCCACGAGAAGCTGCCCGTCGAGAGAAGTTAATTCAGTGCCATACGGTGAAAGGTGAGAGCCCATATCCTACAATCTACCTTGCCGGGCCAGCCGCCCGATCACAGGATCGTGGATGGCAGACCCGAGAATAAACGCATAAGGGAAGTGCCTCAGGGAGGCGTCAGTTCCATGGCATCCATGTTCCGCGCCGCTTCGGTTGCGTTTTTTTTGATCCTGTCCTTTGCCGCCGTCGCGCAACCTGCCAAGCCCTCCGCCTCGACCCAAGGGTTCCATTCCCGGGCCCGCCTGATCGCAGGCGGCGAGATGGGAGAGCACTGGCTCGCCGGGATCGAGATCAGCCTCGACCAGGGTTTCAAGACCTATTGGCGCAATCCGGGCGATTCAGGCCTGCCGCCCCGCTTCGACTGGTCCGGATCGGAGAACGTGGCCAGCGCCGAAGTCCGGTGGCCGGCCCCCAAGCGGCATGTGGATGCGGCAGGGGTGGCCTATGTCTACGGCAAGCAGGCGGTGCTTCCCGTCCTCGTGAAGGCCAAGGACCCAGGCAAGCCCGTCAAGCTCGTCCTGGCCCTGGACTACGGCGTCTGCAAGGACATCTGCATCCCGGCGCATGCGGATCTCACCCTGGATCTCACCGGCGCCGTTCCAGAGCGCAAGGCCATCGAGGCGGCTTTGGCCAAGGTTCCTCTCCTTCAGGCCCTGGGCGACCAGGCGGACCTGTCGGTGGTCTCCGTTACCCCCCTTGCCCAGGACAAGCCGGCCTTTGCGATCACGATCCGCGCGCCGTCCGGCACGAAGCCCGCTCTTTTCCCCGAGGGGCCGGAGAACTGGTTCCTCTCGGCCTCCCATCCTGCCGACGGCGACCGCTTCACCATCACGGTCGAGGAAAAGCCCAGGGACGCATCGGGCCCGGTTCCCCTGCGCCTGACGCTGGTGGCTGGAGACAGGGCCATCGAGACGGAAGTGAGCCTCGACGCGAGCGGCCAGCCGCGCTAGGGATACAGCATTCAACGGTATAGCTTTGGAGAACCGCCCATGCCCATTCAGGTCGGAGAACGCCTGCCCCAGGTTACCTTCCGCGTCATGACCCCCGACGGACCCGTGGCGAAGACCACGGACGATCTCTTCAAGGGCCGCAAGGTGGTTCTCGTCGCCGTGCCTGGCGCCTTCACTCCCACCTGCCACCGCAACCACCTCCCGGGCTACGTGCAGAGGAGGGACGAGATCCTGTCCAAGGGCATCGACGCGATCCTCGTGACCGCGGTCAACGACGTGTTCGTGCTGGAGGCTTGGGGCAAGTCGACCGGCGCCGAGGGCATCGAGTTCATCTCCGACGGCAATGCGGATTTCGCCAAGGCCATCGGCCTCTCCATGGACGGTGCGGGCTTTGGCCTCGGTACCCGCTCCCAGCGCTATTCCATGGTGGCCGAGGACGGCGTGGTGAAGGCCCTGAACGTGGAGGATGCCCCCTCCAAAGCGCAGCATTCCGGCGCCGAGAACCTCCTGAAGGATCTCTGATCTTCTCAAGGCTCTGCTGGAATAATGATCTGCGTCATCACCGGCCTCGTGCCGGTGATCCCGATGCGAAAGACGCTGCGCTTCTCGTAATCGGGATGGCCGGGGCAAGCCCGGCCACGACATGGGGAGTTTGTCCCAGAAGGTCAAAAGCCGGCTCTTCGGCCCTGCTTCTTGAACGGCTGCATAGCAGCAACCGCCAGTTCGTCGACGCGGATGTTGATCGGATCGTCCGCATGGCCCTTGACCCAGTGCCAGGCGACGTCGTGGCGGGAGGCTGCCTCGTCCAGCTCCCGCCAGAGATCCTCGTTCTTCACCGGCTTGTTGTCGGCGGTGCGCCAGCCGCGCCGCTTCCAGTTGTGCATCCATTGGGTGATGCCCTGGCGGACGTACTGAGAATCCGTGAACAGGTCGACCGCGCAGGAGCGCTTGAGGGCATTGAGTCCCTCGATGGCGGCGCGGATTTCCATGCGGTTGTTGGTGGTGTGCGCCTCCCCGCCGGAAACCTCCTTCTCACGTCCATTGAAGAACAGGATCGCGCCCCAGCCGCCCGGCCCGGGATTTCCCGAGCAGGCGCCGTCCGTGTAGATCAGCACGCGTTCGGACCCGCTCATGCCTCAAGCCCATATTCGCGCGCGTGCTTCACATGCCGGTGGAAGTTGAGCTTGCGGTCGTATTCCAGCGGATCCTTGGGCTTCACCAGCGCGCCCGGCGGCACGTTGAGCCAGTCCACCAGCCGGGTCAGCATGAAGCGCATGGCCGAGCCCCGGCAGAGAATCGGCAGCGCCTCGATCTCGTCCGCGTCGAGGCGCCGGACGGCCTGGTAGCCCGCCAGCATCGCCTGGCCCTTGGTGAGGTTGAACGAGCCATCGATCTCGAAGCACCAGGCATTGAGGCAGATGGCAACATCGTACGCGAAGGCATCCGTGCAGGCGAAATAGAAGTCGATGAGGCCTGAGACCTCGGAGCCGATGAAGAACACATTGTCGGTGAAGAGATCGGCATGGATGATGCCAGTGGGCAGGCCACGCGGCCAAGAGTCCTCCAGGCTCGCCAGTTCCCGCCGCGTCCTCTGGCTGAGGCCCGCAGACACGGTGTCGGCTTGAGCCTCGGCCTGGGCGAAAAGCGGCGCCCAGGCCTCCAGCGACAGCGCATTGGGCCGGTGCATGGAAAAATCCTGGCCCGCCAGGTGCAGCTTCGCCAGTGCGCCCCCAAGGGCTCCGCAATGCTGGGCCTTGGGACGACGCACCGCGATGCCTTCGAGGAAGGTAATGATCACGGCGGGCCGCCCGGCGACTCTCCCCAAAGGCTCGCCCCTCCGGTTGTTCACCGGCAGAGGGCAGTTCAGCCCCTTGCGGGCCAGATGCTGCATCAGGCCGAGGAAGAAGGGCAGATCAGCCTCCCGCACCCGCTTCTCGTAGAGGGTCAGGATGTAGGAGCCTTGGGTCGTGTGGAGGAAATAATTGGTGTTCTCCACACCCTCGGCGATGCCCTTGTAGGAGAGCACGGTGCCGATGTCGTAGGTGTCGAGGAACGCCGACAGCTCCTCGTCGCTGACTTCCGTATAAACCGCCACCGTTTACTCCGCCGCCTGCTCACGCAACTCGCGCGGCAAAGGAAAGAACACGCTCTCGTCCGCCGTGGACACGCTCTGGACCGAGACCGCGTAGCGCTCGGCGAAGGCGTCGATGATCTCCTCCACCAGAATCTCGGGCGCCGAAGCTCCCGCCGTGATGCCGAGACTTCGGATGCTGCCGAACAGCGACCAGTCGATATCCTCCGCCCGCAGGATCAGGCGGACGACGGGGCAGCCTTCCCGCTCCGCGACCTCGCGCAGGCGCTGGGAGTTGGACGAATTGGGCGAGCCCACCACGATCATGGCGTCGACCTGCGGCGCCACCCGCTTGACCGCGCCCTGGCGGTTGGTGGTGGCGTAGCAGATGTCTTCCTTGTGCGGCCCGACGATGGTGGGGAAGCGCGCCCTGAGGGCATCCACCATGTCCTGCGTGTCGTCGACGGACAGGGTCGTCTGCGTCACGAAGGCCAGATTGTCGGGATTGGCCGGCTCGAGCCTGGCGATGTCGTCGACGGTCTCGACCAGGGTGACGGCCCCTTCGGGCAGCTGGCCCATGGTGCCAACGACCTCGGGATGGCCGGTATGGCCGATCAGGAGGATGTGGCGGCCCCGCTTGTGATGGACCTGCGCCTCGCGATGAACCTTTGTCACCAGCGGACAGGTGGCGTCGATGGCGAAGAGATTGCGGGCCTGGGCCGCCGCCGGCACCGACTTGGCAACCCCGTGGGCGGAGAAGATGACCGGCGCCTGGGTTTCGGGCACCTCGTCGAGTTCCCGAACGAAGATGGCGCCCTTCCGCTTCAGGTTTTCCACCACGTATTTGTTGTGCACGATCTCATGGCGCACATAGACCGGCGCTCCATGGATCGCGAGCGCCTTCTCGACGGCATCGATGGCACGGACGACCCCGGCGCAGAAGCCGCGCGGGGCACAGAGCAGAATGTCGAGGGGTGGCTTCGTCATGATGAGGCGATGTGGCGAGACGAGACCCTTCCTGTCAAGCGGGAGCGACGCTTATTCGCGGCGGGGACAACACCCGCCACGTCATGGCCGGACTTGTTCCGGCCATCCACGTCTTCGGAACCACGGCGGCGCAAAGACGTGGATCTCCAGGACAAGCTCGGGGATGACGGAGAGGTGAAGACGGAGCATCACCGAACTTGTGCGATGAGGCACGAAACGGGCGACTTCCTTTAAGAAACGCTCGCGCCCGCGCCGAAGAATCCCTACAACGGTGCAACTATCCCTCATTCTCCCTGATCCTCATGGCCTCAACCGCATCCCACGTCAGCTTTCTTCCTCCCATCCTGACCTTCTGCGGGGCGGCGGTCGTGGCCGTGCCGGTGTTCCGGCTCATCGGCTTGAGCGCGGTGCTCGGCTATCTGGCCGCCGGCGTGGCCATCGGGCCATCGGGCCTCAGCATGGTGGAGGATCCGCAGACGATCGCGACGGTGGCCGAGCTTGGAGTGGTGCTTCTGCTCTTCATCATCGGGCTCGAGCTCAAGCTGTCCCATCTCTGGGAAATGAAGCGGGACATTTTCGGGCTCGGCTTTGCTCAGCTGGCCATCACAGCCATTCTCCTCGGTTCTGCGGCCATGACCGTCGGCTTCTCGCCGCCTGCCTCCTTTGTCACGGGGGTGGCCCTGGCGCTCTCGGCGACCGCCATCGCTCTCCAGATGCTTGGGGAACGCAACGATCTGCCGACGCCGTATGGCCAGCGCTCCTTTGCAATCCTGCTGTTTCAGGACTTGTCCGTCGTTCCGCTCCTGGCGATTCTGCCACTGCTTGCCTCGCGGGTTGGGGACCAGGGGTCTCTTGCGGACAGCCTTCTAGCGGTTGGCGAGGCGCTTCTCGGGATCGCGGCGGTTGTGCTGATCGGCCGCTATGGGCTCAACCCCTTCTTCCGGATCCTCGCTCGGAGCGGCGCCCGCGAAGTGATGACCGCTTCAGCGCTGCTGGTGGTCCTCGGCGCAGCCCTTCTCATGCAGGAGGTCGGCCTGTCCATGGCCATGGGCGCCTTCCTGGCCGGGCTTCTTCTGGCGGAGTCCAATTTCCGTCACCAGCTGGAGGCCGATATCGAGCCGTTCCGCGGCATGCTGCTGGGACTCTTCTTCATGAGCGTAGGCATGTCGATCGACCTTGCCCTCGTCCGGGAGCAGTGGGTGATGCTCGCCCTTGCAGCGCCTGTCATCCTCGTCGGCAAGACCCTGATCGTTGCCGTCCTGTCGCGGCTGTTCGGCGCAAGCTGGCGCGACGGATTGCGCTCGGGAACGCTTCTCTGCACGGCCGGCGAGTTCGCGTTCGTGCTGATCCCGGTCGCGGCGGGCCTGGGCATCATGGCACCGGCGGAGGCACAGCCGCTCACGGCGCTGGCCGCCATCACCATGCTGCTGGGGCCTCTTCTGTCGACATTGGTCGAGAGGCTTCTCAAGAACCATCGTGGGAGCGCCGACGAACCGGACCTGCACGGGCTCCATGCCCCCGAGGGCGAACTCGAAAGCCGCGTCCTGGTGATCGGCTTCGGCCGCTTCGGCCAGATCGTGAACCAGGTCCTCTTGGCCCAGGGCATTCAGGCTACGGTGATCGACAGGGATGTGGAGCGCATCCGCGATGCGGGACGCTTCGGGCTTCAGGTCTATTACGGCGACGGAACCCGCCTCGACGTGCTCCGCGCAGCAGGCGCCGAGAAGGCCGAGATGATCTGCATCTGCATCGACGATCAGGAAGCGATGATGAAGATCATCGAGATCATCCACGAGAATTTCCAGAACGCCCGCAGCTTCGTGCGCGCCTTCGACCGCATTCATGCAATCGAGCTCATGAACCGGGATGTCGATTATCAGATCCGTGAGGTCTTCGAATCCGCCATCGTGTTCGGGCGTGCCGCGCTCGAGGAGCTCGGAACGGATCCCGGCACGGCCGCCGCTGTTGCCAACGATGTCCGCAAGCGCGACATTGCCCGCCTCGTTCTGCAAAAAGAGGTTGGTGCCATGGGTGGGGCGGAACTCGTGGTGGGTTCCAAGATTACCCCCGAGCCGCTCATGGCCCCCGCCGGCAAGGCGAGGGCTCTCAGCCCTGAGACACGCGACATCCTCGGCGAAGGGGTTATTTGATGGACGCAAGCCCTTCGACGGAAGAGCTCGGCCGGAAGGCCGATACGCCGCGCTTTGTCGCCGGTTCCACCATGCGTCATGTGCTCGTCATGACGGGAACGGGAGCGGCTGGCCTCGTGGCCATCTTCATCGTCGATCTGGTGTCGCTTCTCTACATCTCCTGGCTCGATGATCCGAGCATGACCGCGGGCGTCGGCCTCGCTACCGTCGTCATGTTCTTCACGATCTCGATCAATGTGGGCCTCATGATCCCTGTCGGAGCGCTCGTCTCGCGCGCGCTGGGGGCGCGAAGGCCGGATGATGCGCGCCGTCTGGCGACCTCTTGCAGCATCCTCATGACGGTGATCGCCGCTGCGATCAGCGTGGCCGTGCTGCTCATGCTCCCGATCATCCTCAAGGGTTTGGGTGCTCACGACAGAACTTACGATGTCGCTCTCAGCTTTCTCTGGATCGCGCTGCCGACCAATGCGGTGATGGCGCTCGGCATGGGGCTCTCGACTGTCCTGCGCGCGGCCGGCGATGCCAAGCGGAGCATGTATGCCACGCTGTCCGTCGCCGTCGTCACGGTCGCTCTCGACCCGATCCTGATCTTCGGCCTCGACATGCAGTCGGACGGCGCAGCCATAACGGTCAGCATCGCGCGGTTCGTCACCGCCTATGTGAGTTTCCGGTATGTGACGCGTATCCATAATCTGCTGGCCCTCCCCACCTGGAAGGGATTGCGGCACGATGCGCGCCCTTTCCTGGCCATCGCGATTCCGGCTATTCTGACCAACATCGCGGCCCCGGCGGCGAATGCCTTCTTCACAGGCGTCGTGGCCCGGTTCGGGGACGAGATCATCGCGGCCTCTGCCATCATCGATCGGGTCACGCCGGTTGCCTTCGCCGGGCTGTTCGCGCTCGCCGCCGCCATCGGTCCCGTACTGGGACAGAACTGGGGTGCGCAGCGCTACGATCGGATGAAGCAGATCCTGAAGGATGCCCTCACCGTCACGGTCATCTATGTGGCTTGCGTCTGGTTGATCCTGTTTCTGGTGCAGGTGCCGCTGACCCGGGCCTTCAATGCTCCCGAGCAGACGGCCGAGCTCGTGCAGTTCTTCTGCCAGCTCAGCGGCTTCATCTGGCTGTTCATCGGGCTCGTCCTGGTGTCGAACGCCTCCTTCAACAATCTGGGCTATCCCCTGCTGTCGACCTTCTTCAACTGGGGCCGTGCCACCCTCGGCATGATCCCGTTCGCCTATTTCGGCGCTCAGGTCGCGGGCCCCAAGGGAGCGCTCGTCGGGATCGGACTCGGCTCCGTTGCGTTTGGTATTGCGGCCATCATTACGGCGTTCTGGACAATCCGACGCTTGGAGAGGCAAGCTGTTCCGGCCGCTTGACCGTCAGACGCGGGCCATTTTTGCGAGGAGGCTGCGATGTTCAACTGGTTCGATCTGATGCGCCAGGCCCAGACCAGCGCAGCCCTGGATGCGCTCGCGCGGCAATTCAACCTTTCCGGCGATCAGCCCCAGAGAACCATGGCGGCCTTCATGCCGGCCTTCGCCATGGGGCTCCAGCACGCCATGACGTCGAGCGATCCGACCCGCGTGCTTCAATCCATGATGGGAGGGGGGTACCAGAACTTCTGGCAGGCTTCAGTCAATCCCTTCACCCCCCAGGCCGAACAGGAAGGCCGCAGGCTGCTCGATCAACTCTTCGGCTCCGACGAGGTGAGCCGACGCGTGGCGCACCAGGCCGCCGGCTACGCAGGCATCAATGCCGACACCATGCAGCAATTGCTGCCGGTGCTCGCCGGAATCCTGGCAGGCGGCACATCCCAGTGGATGATGGCTCATACGCAGGCATTCCAGAATTTTGCGCCCGCAAAGGACAATCAGCAGGCTCCGGCAGGAACGGCCAATCCGTGGGCCGATCTCTGGACGAACTGGATGGAGGCCGCGTCTCCCGAGAAGAAGCCGGCCAACCCCTTCGAGGAGATGTTCGCAGGCTTCTTCCAGATGCCTCCTCCGGCAGAACCGCCGAAACCGGAGCCACAATCGTCATCCACATCCCTCGATGAGATGATGGAGAAAGGACGCGAGATGCAGATGCAGTATCTCGCGTCCCTTCAATCAATCTTCTCTAGCGCCGATAAGAGTGGCGGCGACAAAACTTAGGCGCAGCGTTTGGCCAGCGGCACCATCGGCACGACCGGACGAACAGGCCTTACAGAACGATCAAGTCGTTCACTGCGCGAGTGTCTCTCGGCGCTTCGAACCAACACCCAGGACGGGTTCCGCAGAAGCGGCTCGGAGAGAGCGCACGACACGTCGCTGCGGGTGAGCCCGATGTCCTTGAGCATTCGGTCGTCGAACTCGGCGAGATGCCTGATCTCGCCGCGGTGCCGGAGGGCTCTGGAAAGGTCCGCGAGCGAACGAACGAACTGCCCCAGAGAGGTCATGCCGGTGATGGTCATTCTGGCTGGTATCGACTTGTTCATCGCTGTTCTCCTTGCTCTCACTCTCGATTTTTCGGCTTTGGGAGACGAGTGGTAGTCTTCCAGTGGCCTGCCGGTGACTTTCTGAGAGCAACTGCCAGTGATCTCTCAGCTAAGTCATTGATGTTGATGCGCTTTCATTTTCATGTGGTCGTTTTTACCAAATCTCTTTCATCACTTGAAACGATTGTTTGAGATATGTATCATCAACGCGATTGATGATGAGGTTCGCGCCATGCACCTGCTCGACATTGACCAGCTGAGAACGTTCGTCGCCATTGCCGATACTGGGTCGTTCACCCGCGCGGCGGAGATCGTGCACAAGACGCAGAGCGCGGTGTCCATGCAGATGAAGCGGCTGGAGGACCGGGTCGGCAAGGCGATCTTCGAGCGCGACGGGCGCCTGTCGAAGCTCACCGACGAGGGCGAGCGCCTGCTGGACTACGCCCGCCGGATCGTGCGGCTCAACGCCGAGTGCATCGCGTCCTTCAACGACAACGAGCTCACCGGCCGCGTCCGCCTCGGCCTGCCCGACGATTATGCCGACCGCTACCTGCCGGAGATCTTGGCCCGCTTCTCGCGCTCCAACCCGAAGGCCGAGGTGACGGTGATGTGCGAGCCCACGCACAACCTGATCGAGCGCATCCAGCACGGGGACATCGATCTGGCGATCATCACCCATGTGGACCGGCGCGGCCCGTCCGAGATCGTGCGCATCGAGCAGCTCCTGTGGGTCACGTCATCGCGCCACGGGGTGCACGAGGAGACGCCGATCCCCCTGGCGCTCGGGCGCCCCAACTGCGACTGGCGCCACTCGGCCACGGAAGCGCTCGAGAGCGCCGACCGGCCCTTCCGCATCGCCTATGTGAGCTGGCATTCCACGGCTGTCGGCGCGGCCGTGCTGGCGGGCCTTGCGGTCTCCGTGCTGCCGGAGAGCGCCGTGCGCCCCGGCATGCGGATCTTGGGTCCGTCCGACGGCTTCCCGGCCCTGCCCTCATGCAAGATCGGCCTCATCCGCGCCCGCGGCGAGGAGAACCCGCTGGCGGATGCGCTGGGCTTCCACATCAAGCAGTCGCTGGACAACCTGGGCTCCACCCGGACGGTGCAGCCGATCGCGGCCGAATAGCGCGCTGTCCGGCGAAGTGGGTACCGGTTCGCCGATAAGACAACGCGCCAGCAAAAATCGTTACTTGACGGCCGGCCGCCGCAGCACGAGCACGTTGCCCACAAGCGCCAGCACGACGCCGATCATAGCGAGCGGCGTCCACACATAGCCCTCGATCAAGGTCGAGACGGTGAGCGCCACGATGGGAAACAGCACCGTGGCGTAGCCCGCCCGCGCGGCCCCGAGCCGCCGCAGCAGGGTCAGGTACGACATGAAGGCCAGGACCGACGCGCCGATGGACAGATAGAGCAGCGAGCCCACGTACTTCAAAGTCGGCTCGATGATGAAGGCGTTGCCGCGCAGCAGGTTCAGGGCCAGCAGCACCGCGCAGCCATAGGTCATGCCCCAGGCGGTGGCGGAGAGCAGCGGCACGCCCCGGCGCTGCACCACCGTCGAGATCATGTTGCCCGAGCAGAAGAACAGGGTGCCCATCACGCAGAGCGCCAGACCCTTCAGCGCCGCCGCGTTGAAGCCGGCGCCCGTGATTTCCGGCCAGAACAGGAACACGATTCCCGCCACCCCGATCACGCCGCCCAGCGCCACCCTGGCCTCCGGCCGCTGCCGGAAGATCACGAAGCCGAGCACCAGGTTGAACACGGAGGCCAGCGAGAACACCACCGAGAGCAGGCCGGACGGGATGCTCAAGCCCCCGTAATAGAACGAGATGAAGTTGAACGAGAACAGGCAGCACCCCACCGCGGCAAAGCGCAGGTGATCGGCCATCGCGAAGCGCACCCTGTGGCCCGTGGCCAGCACCCAGGCCCACATGAGAACGGCCGCCAGCAGGAAGCGCCACAGCACCGACATCTCCGGCGCCACGACGCCGAGCTGCGCCCGGATCCCGATCCAGCTCACGCCCCACAGGGACACGGTGGCGGCGTAGAGCCCGAGGGTCGACCCGTCGATCCGGTTCAGGCTCTGGGCGGGCATGGCGGCGGTGGCGTGGCTCATGGATCTCGTCCTCTTGGGACGATCCGAATACGCCCGACGAGGCATCAGGACAAATGATGATATCTGATCGTTTTCCGTTGGAACGGTGATGGAACACGCCGACTCCGGGCTCCCGCCCTGGAACGCCCTTGGAACGCTCCTGGAACAAACCCTGGAACAGCCTGGAACAGCGTTCCAAGCCGTTACATCCCCAAGGGCAACCTCATGAACCTTGACAATCATCCCATGAACGACATAATGTTCTTCTTTTGTTCCAATTTGAAGAAGCCATTGCGATGCCGTTTTTGCCCTCTGCCCCTCTCCAGGCCCTGCCCTCCGGCCAGAACCCCGCCTCCGCCGGGTCGGGTGCCGCCGCACGGGAGCCGGGGCGGCTGCGCGACAAGCTGAGCCCCGAACAGGTGGCCCGGATGCGGGAGCTGGTGGAGGGCACCGACTGGCCCTACCGGCGCATCGCCGGAGAGCTCGGCCTCTCCATCGCCACCGTGTCCCGCTATGTGGCGGAAGGCGGCTGGCAGCGGCCGCCGGCCCAAGGGCCTTCTCATGCGCCCTCCCCAACGGCTACGGCCCGATCCCGGCAGCGGCTCACCCAGACCCTCTGGCGGCTGGCGGAGCGCCATGCGGAGGAGCTGGAGGACCAGCCGCTGGCCGTGACAGGCCGCGCCCTCCAGCCGCTCGCCCGCCTCACCCGGACGCTGGGCGAGATGGACAAGCACGCCCACCCGCCCTCAGCCCAGGGCAATACGAGATCGACAACCAGCCCCGCCGCAGCCTCCACGAGCTGCGCGACGAGCTCGTGGCCCATCTGGAGCGCGTCGAGCGCGAGGAGCGGGAATACGATGAGCGCTATCGATGGACGTTTGAGAATGGGGCAGGGATTTGAGGGAAGCTTAATGGGCGCAGGACAAAGGTGCCCCGGCCAAAAGGCCGAGGCACCCTGCTGGTCATAGGACCGCTAGATCACGAAGAAATCGCTCGCCGTGATGCTGGTCCTGTTGGTCAGTGTTGCAAACAGCGTCTGGTTGTCCCGAGTCCCGCCATCGGCATCAAAGAACAGGTTGCCTGTGCTCTGATCATAGACGATCCGGTCATCGGCCTCCGCGGCGGCGCTCGTGAGCGCAAACGCGTTGGCGCTCAGGGCACCATCCGTCAGCCCGACGAAGACAGTATTGTCGAGTCGCAGCGTATCGTCACTGGAGCGGAAGTCCCGGATCCTGTCGACATTGGCTGTCGGGTCAAGAGAAGCGTTGAAGATGAAGGCGTCATCGCCTGTTCCTCCGGTGAGCACGTCATTTCCGCCGCCGCCAATGAACGTGTCGTCGCCGCGACTGCCGCTGAGGCTGTCGCTGCCGGCACCACCCACCAGGAAGTCGTCGTCTCGCCCGCCTGTCACCCGGTCATTGCCCATGCCGGCGTTGAAGTAGTAGGCGTCGCCCGACTGAACGGCCTTGAGATTGTCAGCGCTTCTGGTGCCAAGGCTCACAACGTCGAACTGATCGCCCCGGGCTGCGCCCGAGACGAGGTCGCGTACGTCAAAGGTCAGTCCGGACCTCGCCGCATCGAACGTTATGCCTTCATCGTCGAAGCGGCTGATGGCGCCAACGAGATCGCCGGCACTATTCTCGGATTGGAGGCGAACCGCGAGGCCGCCATCCTGATTGGTCATCGTACCGGCATCAGTCGCCGTTCCATTGCCCACCTCCGCGCTTGTAAAGGTGAGACGAACCTGCCGCGCCGAGGAAGCGGTGACGCTGACAATGTCGGAGCCCGAACCGAGGTTGACGACATCCGATCCACCCGTCGAGACATTGAAGAAGGCGCGGTCGTTGCCCGTGCCGCCGAAGAGATGGTCATGACCCGATCCGCCGGACAATTCGTCATTGCCCGATCCGCCGACAAGATGGTCCTTGCCTGAGTTGCCGAACAGCCTGTCATGGCCCGAGCCGCCATCGAGGTAGTCGTCGCCGGAGCCGCCGTACAGCACGTCGCGGCCTGAGCCGCCGCTCAGGTAGTCATCACCCGCTCTACCGGACAAGACATCGTGACCGCCACGGCCTTGGAGGTTGTCGGCATTCCCCGTGCCGCGAAGCACATCGTTTCCGCCATCTCCAACAACAGCTTTGCGAACCTGAAGTGAGACCGAATCTTGAAACAACGCGAGGGCGCTGTTGTAGGAGAGTTCCCGGATCTCGCCGGAGGCAATCGGCAGTACGATCTTGTATTCCGCCGTCCCATTCACCTCGCCAGCCGTGCCCTGGCCGTGCCCTGCGAGAACCGACTTGCCGTGCAGAACGATCTCCCGCCTGTTGAGCGAAACGTCGTCCAACAACTTTGCGAGTTCCCCATTTCGTGCATCGGACAGGTCGTAGGTTTGGGAGAACAGGAACGAGGTACCAGTAGGGTTAGGGAAGCCTGAGTCGTCACCAGGAGGGGACGTGAGGTTGAGAAGAACAGGGCCGTAGGTGTCCAGCCCCTCCGCCAGTTCGATAAACCCATCCCGGTCATCGTCCTGAGCCAGCGTCGGCACGGTCGCGTTACTTCCATCCACAAACCCGTGAATGTGCTGCAGATGGGCTTTGCCGGCCTCGACGCCCCTTGCAGCCGTGATGACCGTGAGGCGGTCGCCCTTGAGCAGGAGCAGAGCCCCGCCTTCAGCCTCGGAATTGTTAAGCTCGTTCAAGTCCGCGAAGAACACGCGGTCTGCCCCGGCAAAGGCCTGAAGGGCGGCATTGAGGTTGGCGCTGTTCAGGTCCAGCGAACTGTGCGATCCGCTGGCTGCGCCAGAAGACAGTCCGCCGTGTCCCGTATGGTTTTGCTCAGTCATCGATGACTCCCATGGTTGGTAGCGAGTGAGCTTCAGGGGAGTGGCGTGGCCGTGGCCCTCAGACAGCCGCACGCAAGACAAGGAAGAAGCCCGCATTCACCCTGAGCAGTCGCTACACGGCAAATCAGCGATTGGATGCAGATTGCTCAAAATAATCTGATAAATATCCGCTAAGCTTAGCGTTTTTATATTTATCACTGGTGCTATTAATTTTGATTATCGACGAAATAACTGATGATATATTTTTGGTTAAGCTTGGTTTATTTATAACTTTACATCCGGCACCAGGAATCCATACACACAGTTTGATAGCACAGCAACTTATGCGCGAGTGTTTAAGCTTACACCTCTTAGGATGCTTCCGTAATTGAATATCCGAAGCCGATAAACAGGCACCATGGTCTAGCGAGGGGACATGAGATGACCCTTACGCTCTGTACCCTCCCTTGGTCCCTTAGATCCGTTCAGAATTGGTTCGCCTCATGTAACCCTGCGAAAAGCAGAACAGGCATAGGACTGCGGCTCTACTTCTAGTTCTCCCACCCCTGTGGATACATGTGAATAAACCCACTCATCGGCGGATATTCTGAGCTTCCTTTACGGAATCCACACCCAGCCAGCCGCCGATTGACGCCGCCTGCGTCCATGCTCTCCCTTTTTGTTCTCAAATCAGGGAGAGCAGAAGGTGCTGGCAGGCGTCGGTGACGGCGGGACGGTGTGCGTTCCGGTGATCGGTCATGGTGTGTGCGCGGGCTTCCCCTCCCCGGCCCAGGACGATGTGGAGGGCAACGTGGAGCTTCCACACTGGATGGCGCCCAGGCCAGCCTTCCGCCGGTCGATGCGGCAACGAGGTTCGAGCGGATCGACCCATGGGAAGGGTCTCGTCTCGAGCCACGCTGTTCACCTGACCGCGTCAGCGCTCGTCAAAGACCCTGCCGGTCACGGTGGGGTGCGTATCCGCGCCCCGTTCGGCCGTAATCCGGCACATCAGGTTCCCGGTTCTTCCTCTCGCCGTGGATCAGCCAGGCCAGTGCGTATCCGGCCGCTGCTGCCATGAACAGCGCGAGCAAGGGGTTTCCTGTCACCTGCTGCGTCACGGCTTGCTGGCCCTGGCGAACGTACCGCTCTGCCTCCGGGTATCGTTCGCGGGCCTGTCGGGCGTATTGCTCGCCGCGATCGTACATGTCGCGGGCAACGCCTGACGCTTGATCCGAGACCTCGTGCAGGGCGTCCCGCACCTGATTCAACATATGCTCGGTCGAGGCCTGGGGCGCATCGCCGGGTTGGTCGCCCGCCGCCGGGCGGCTGGGTTTCCCCTCGGGCTCGGGGCCTTTGGTGATGGTCACGGAGACGGGATCGCTCGTGGGAAAGGTCTCCTCGATGGCGTGGTCGAGCCTTGCATCGAGGTTTGCCTTCGAGTTCTCGGCGAGATCGTTGTCCAAGGGTTGCTGTGCAGATCTGTTCCCCTGACTTTCAGGAGCGGATGGGCTGCCGGCATGAGGGGGGTTCGCCATGTGAGTTCTCCACGGCGCTCCGGGTGGGCCCGTCGCGAACCGTCCTCCTTGTAACGCCAAGGCTGCAAAGGCTGTTCCGGCCCTGCTCGATGCGTGCAAGCAGCCTTAACCGAACGCGGCGTCCGCCCGGCGGGCCGCGGCCGGGATCGGCGTTGACCTGTCCCCTTCCGCGCCATGTAAACGCAACGTCCATCAGGGAAGGGATGAAATCCATGGCCGGCAAAGCGCGCACCCGACCCTCGTTCAAGAAGAATACCCGCCGCTACAAGGCGGTGGTCGCCCCGGCCAAGGTGCTCAAAGGACAGAGGAACCTCACGAAGAAACGCCGCTACGCCAGCCGCCACGGCTAGCTGAACGACAGGCACGGGAAGGATAGCGGGTCGCCCCGCCTCTTCAGGAACCGAGGCCATCGGCCAGGCCTCGGGCTGCCCCTTCAACCCGGCGGCAACAGCAGGCGTGGCGAAAGCTCATCGCTCTACTTCTAGTTCCCCCAACCCTGTGGATACATGTGAATAAGCCCCCTCGTCTGCGGATATTCTGAGCTTCCCTTACGGAATCCGCGTCCGGCCAGCCGCCGCCGATTGACGCCGCCTGCGTCAATATGTTCCCTCTTTGTTCTCAACTCAGGGAGAGCAGAAGGTGCTGGCAGGCGTCGGTGGCGGCGGGACGGTGAGCGTTCCGGTGATCGGTCATGTTTTGTGCGCGGGCTTCCCCTCCCCGGCCCAGGACTATGTGGAGGGCAACGTGGAGCTGCCGCGCTGGATGGCGCCCAATCCGGCCTTCACGTTTCTCTTCAAGGTGGGCGGCCACTCGATGATCAAGGCGCGGATCTTTCCTGGCGACCTGCTCATCGTCGACCGCAGCATCACGCCGGGAAACCGCCACATCGTCGTGGTGGACATCGACGGGGAGCGCAGCGTCAAGCGCCTGCTGCTGAAGGGCGGGCGCGTCAGGTTCGCGTTCGAGAACGACGACTTCCCGTCCTTCCCCATGGCGGAGCACACGGAGTATCTGGTCTTCGGGGTCGCCACGGGCATCTACCGCCGTCTCACCGAGGCCAAGCCCGAAGCCAAGCACGAGGGCCGGCGATGACCTTCGCGCTGATCGACGGCAATTCGTTCTACTGCTCGTGCGAGCGGGTGTTCGATCCGAAGCTCGAGGGCCGGCCGGTGATCGTCCTGTCCAACAACGACGGATGCGCCGTCGCCCGCACCGCGGAGGCGAAGGCCCTGGGCATCCGCATGGGAGAGCCGTTCTTCAAGATCCGCGACCTGTGCCGGCGGGAGAATGTGGCGGTCTTCTCCTCCAACTACACGCTCTACGGCGACATGAGCTGGCGCATGAACGAGGTCTATCGCCGCTTCACGCCGAACGTGGAGGTCTATTCCATCGACGAGAGCTTTCTGGATGTCTCCGGGTTCGACCGTCGCGATCTTGCGGCCTACGCCCGCGACCTGCGCGCGACCGTGCGGCAATGGGTGGGCATCCCGACCTGCGTGGGCATCGGCCCCACGAAGACGCTGGCGAAGCTCGCCAACCGGATCGCCAAAGGCATTCCGGAACTGGGCGGCGTGTGCGATCTCACCAACGAGGAGATCCGGGCCCATTGGCTGGTGCGCATGCCGGTGTCGGACGTGTGGGGAATCGGCAGGGCGTCGGCCGCAAAGCTCGAACGCCTGGGGCTGGAGAGCGTGGCGGACCTCATGGCCATGGACCTGCGCCAGGCGCGCCAGCTCCTGACCGTCACGGGCGAGCGCATCGTGCATGAGCTGCGGGGCGTGTCCTGCATGCCCCTGGAGCTCGTGCCGCCGCAGCAGAAGGGCTGCGCGGTCACGCGCATGTTCGCGGGGCGCATCACTGAGTTGCCCATGATGCTGGAGGCGGTCTCCACCCATGCGAGCCGCTTGGGGGAAAAGCTGCGTAGGCAGGGCCTCGGCACCGCGCACGTGACGGTCTTCTACCACACCTCCGCCCATGACGCCGACCAGCCGCAGCGGAGCGTCTCGACCACCGTGCAGCTGATCGAGGCCACCAACGACACCACGGTCCTGGTCAAGGCGGCCGAGGCGGGCGCGCGGCAGATCTGGCGCGACGGCTACCGCTACTCCAAGGCGGGGGTGGTAACCGTCGATCTCGTCGCTATGGACCGGGCGCCGCGCGCCCTCTTCGGGGGCTTCGATCGCGAGAAAGGAGACAGGCTCATGACCGCCATGGACGCGGCCAACGCCCGCTTCGGCCGGGGCACCGTCACCCTGGCGGCGGCCGGCATCAGGAAGCCGTGGGAGACGAAGTTCGAGAAGCGCTCACCGCGCTACACCACGCGCCTGAGCGATCTCCCCAGCCTGTAGAAAGGCCATACAGCGGCCCGTTTCCCCAGGGCGATCGTCACCGCCAGCCCATCGCCGGGGCGACATGCTTCAGGATGGCCTCGATCACATGGGCGTTGTAGGCGACGCCGAGCTGGTTCGGCACGGTGAGAAGCAGCGTGTCGGCTTCCGCAATCGCCTCGTCGCCTTTCAGCTCCTCCACGAGCCTGTCAGGCTCCGCCGCGTAGGAGCGGCCGAAGATCGCGCGCATGTTGTCGATGACGCCGATCTGGTCGTCGTCCTTGCCGCGTCCGAAATAGGCGCGGTCGCGGTCGTCTATGAGCGCGAAGATGGAGCGCGAGACCGAGACGCGCGGCTCGCGGGTATGGCCGGCCTCCTTCCAGGCCTCCCTGTAGCGGCGGATCTGCCGGGCCTGCTGCACATGGAAGGGCTCGCCCGACTCATCCTCCTTCAGGGTCGAGCTCTGGAGGTTCATGCCCTGCTGCGCGGCCCACATGGCCGTGGCGTCGGACGCGGAGCCCCACCAGATGCGCTCGCGCAGGCCTTCCGAATGCGGCTCGAGGCGAAGCAGGCCGGGCGGGTTGGGAAACATCGGGCGCGGGTTCGGCTGGGCAAAACCCTCGCCGCTGAGCACGCGGAGAAACACCTCCGTGTGCTGGCGCGCCATGTCGGCATCGCTCTGGCCCTCCTCCGGCGCGTAGCCGAAATAGCGCCAGCCGTCGATCACCTGCTCGGGCGAGCCGCGGCTGATGCCGAGCTGGAGGCGTCCGCCGCCGATCAGATCGGCCGCGCCGGCGTCCTCGGCCATGTAGAGCGGGTTCTCGTAGCGCATGTCGATGACGGCGGTGCCGATCTCGATGCGGCTGGTCTTCGCCCCGATGGCCGCCAGCAGCGGGAACGGCGAGGCGAGCTGGCGGGCGAAGTGGTGGACGCGAAAGTAAGCGCCGTCCGCGCCGAGCTCCTCGGCCGCCACCGCAAGGTCGATGGACTGGAGGAGCGTGTCGCGGGCCGAGCGGGTCTGCGATCCGGGCGAAGGCGACCAGTGCCCGAACGAGAGAAAGCCGATCTTCTTCATGAGGCGGTTCCTGTGCAAAGGCCTTCAGCCGGATCGACGCGTGAGCTGGCGGACGGGCTGTTCGCGATCAGGACCTCGTACGCCCGCCGCCGTGGCAGATCAACCGTCCGAGCAATCCGCCCTTACCGCAGCCAGGCAGGCGGCTCCTGTTGCGCCTTGCCGCTGCAGGCGGCCTCCACGCACGCGGCCATGCTGCCGAACCGGACCCCGCGTCCGACGAGGCCCGGCGCATAATGCGCGTACTTGCCGGAGTTGGTCATCAGCGTCCGGACCTCTGGGGGGATCACCGGCTCGCCGAGCATGCACCAGCATGTATCCGTCACGAACTGAACGCCGAAGGCTTCGGCCTCGGCCACATGCCCGGCCCGTGAGGCCGCCTCAAACACGGCCCGGCCGCAGGTCACGACCAGCGCAACGTCCGCGGACTTGGTTCGCCCCCGCACGAGCGCGGCCAGGCGAGCGCACTCGCTCAGGGAGAAGTGCGGATTGCCGAGGCTGACAAGCCCGACCTCCGGCAAGGCTGCCGTGTTCAGAGCCTCCCAGGCCTGCCGCAACGCGCTCAATGCGATGCGCATCTGGCGCTCCGGCTTTTGCCCGTCCGCCTCCGGGGTGATCCCGGCGATGTGAAACATCGGTGCGGCGGCAACCGTGGCAAAGGCTGCGCCAAAAGCCTTCAACGCGTCCGGCCCTGCGGCGCTCGTCTCAAGCCCGCGGATCAGAGGGATCTCGGTGCCGCAGACGGAGCCGCAGCAATAGCCGAGCAGCGGCCAGAAGCTGTCGTCGGTTCCTGCGGGCATTTCGACATCCAGGGCGAGCGTCGCCCGCCGTCCGGCATCGCGGTGGCAGCCCGCCAGCGGGGCACGCCCGGTCACGGCCATGCAGATGTCCAGGTAGTCCGGGTATTTCATCGTCCGGGCGCCGAGCACGCTGTTGGCATAGACCACCGCGTTCGACTCCGCCCAGCCCACCTGCTCGCCGAATTTCGGAGCGGTCTCGAGCAGGTACGGCGCACAGGTGAAGCTGGGCTCGGCGCCCATGGCAAGATAGGCGTCCGCCAGGGCGCTCGCCGGATTTCCCAAGTCGTCTGCCACGCCCTGTGCACGCCAGCGGCGCTTGTCCACCGAGATGGCGTTGAGGGTCGTCGGCACCCGCACGCGCGCTCCCCACGCGACCAGCATCTGCGCAAAGCGCAAGCTTGCCGGCCCGGTGTAGATGCAGCCGTCGACGTGCACCTGGGAGACATCCATGAAGGCCTCGGCCTCCTGAACGGCGGCCATGCGGAGCAGCAGGCGCATCGCAACCTGCGCCGCCTTGCCGTGCTGGCCCGAAAGGAACGCCTGGTCGATCGCATCCAATCGGACCGGCGTGTCCTCGTTGCCCCCATGCTGTGCCTGGCCGGGCTGCCAATCCTCGGCAGGCGGCTCATGGAGAAGCTGAAGACTGCCTTCTGCCACTCTGGCGTACCGGTACTCACCGATGTGTGCGAACACCTCCCGGTCCACCCGCAGCACCGGGATCGACCGGTCGAAGACCACCTCGGCGACCATTGCACCGAGGGTGAGGATCTCTTCGCGCTCGCAGATGACGATGGCCGCCGGCGCATGGCCGTTCAGGATCAGTTCGAGCAGCACGCCGCTTCCGGAGCAGGATCCACGGCCGCTCGGGATCGCGAGCACCCGCCCGGCCAGGCTCTGGTTGCGCAAGGGATGATGCTGATCGATGACGATCCCCGTTTGAGGATCCACGCCGCCCCAGAAGCTGAGACCCACCTCCGCGCCGAGCAGTTCACCCCCTGCTTCACCCGCTACCAATGTTCTGCCGTAACTTGTGAGATTCACGCGGTCGCTCCTGGCTCGACGGGATGTTCAGGCCGAAGCCTTTGTCCTGCGATCCGATACCTTGTGCAAGGCCGGTCCGGGCCGACAGCATGGCCCGGCACCTCGACGCCGACGGCTGGTGGTTTCTCCCCTACCGGGGCTGGTGGCACGCGGCGAACGGCAACATGGCCCAGACGCTCCCGCAGGCGGCGCGCATGAGGAGGCGGAAAAGTGGACCCGGTTTTCCGCACGATGCTCCAAGCGGCAAAAAGCGCGCACTCTTCGTACGATTTTACACTCTTCGTACGATTTCATGGGCCAAGAGGGACTTCTGGGCGTATGGTCTTTCATAGCCTGCTGGTTGATCCGGGCGTAGGCCATTGAGAGACACAATCGCGCTCCCGCCCCAACCGAGGGCGAGCCATGTCTCATCCCCCATTGCCTGTGATCCGCAACCGCCTGCTCCGGGCGCTCTCCCCGGACGATCTGGAGCGGCTCCAGCCCTTCCTTGAACCGGCGCCCCTGAACCGCCCGGATGTGCTGGTGGAGCCCAGCATCCCCATCGAGCACGTCTATTTCGTCGAGCAGGGTATCTGCTCCGTCATTGCCATCTCCCAGGACAACAAGCAGATCGAGGTCTCAAGCGTGGGCCGGGAGGGGCTGGTGGGCGTATCGGTCGTCCATGGCCTGGACAGCTCCATCCACCGGACCTTCGTTCAGGTGGCCGGATCGGCCCTGCGCATGAGGGCCCAGGATCTGCGGGAGGCGATAGAGTGCAGCCTGACGCTGCGCAAGCTGCTGACGCTCTACGCCCACACGGTCTGGATCCAGACTGCCCATACGGCTCTGGCCAACGGCCGCTTCACCACCAACGAGCGCCTGGCCCGGTGGCTCCTCATGAGCCACGATCGCCTGGACGGTGACGAGGTGCCGCTCACCCACGAATATCTCGCACTCATGCTGGGCGTCCGGCGGGCCGGGGTCACCGTGGGGCTGCAGATCCTCGAAGGGGAGCGCATGATCAAGGGGACCCGCGGCCTGATCCGGGTGCTCGATCGGGCCAAGCTCGAAGAGCGTGCCGGCGGCAGCTACGGCATGCCCGAGGCTGAATACCGGAGGGTCATCGAGACCAGGGCCGGGGCGACTTGAAGCCCGTTCCGCGTGAGGAGCGACACGCAGTTCGTGGACCGTTGTCTCACATGAGGGCGCGAGCCGTCCGGCGCACCGTCATGGCGACGTCCACGGTGAGGAGCAGGAAGCCATCCGCATCCCGGACCCGCACGCTGACTTTGGGTGCGCGACCCTCGGGCAGGACGTCATGGCCGATCTCGACCGCCGAGCGGGCGGCGTGATATTCGGCGACCGCCAGACTCTCGTAATCGATGCCCACATCGTCCCGGGTGAAATCGTCCCCGATGGATACGTCAAGGTAGAACCGAGGCAATGCAACTTCTCATGTTCTGGTCGATCATCAACAAGGGGAAGAGCCGCGCCCGGTCTTTCGATCGACCGTGTGCGCGACGCTTCGGTCCGTATTTTGCCCCTACGGAGTTCGCACCATATCGGTCTAAGAATAGGCACTCAATGTAGGAAAGAGGTCCATTCGAGAACCGTACCATACCGTACAATTTATCGACATGAAGGCGTGACAGAGGGCGTTCCTTGTGAATATATGATGTTCATCGGATCTCTTTATTTGCCCCTACGGATCCGACAACTTGAAGCGCCCTCTTCGGATGGGCGATTTTTTCTTGAAAACTCTACCTTATATTAGACCTACTTATGTCGTTTTCCGGAAATTACTAAGATTTTTGTCTCGAGCGGCGGGCGCGGACCGGTTCATCGTCATGAACCATTTGAGGCTTCCGGCTCGGGTTCGGTTCCGACAAACCCGACAAACTTATCGAGCGGTCAGGGGCGAACACCAGCAGGGTCCGGTCATGGCCCGTTCCCGGCCTGAATCCGACGGCACCGACAAGCCTGCTCCGCGTTGGTTGATCATGACGAATCCGCTCAAGCTCGTATCCGCGCCGTCCGAGGCTCCCCCCGGGGTGGTGGCCTCCGCCGTCTATGCCGGGGGCCGGCGCGTGGCCGAAATCCCCATCGGGGATGCCGGCGAATGGTCGAGGAAGCCCGGCCATGTGGTCTGGATCGGCCTGCATGAGCCAGGCCTCGATCTCCTGCGCCAGGTTCAGCGGGAGTTCAACCTGCATGACCTCTCCATCGAGGATGCGCTCAAGGCCCATCAGCGGCCCAAGCTCGAGCAATACGGCGAGGCGCTGTTCGTCGTTGCGCGCACGGCCCAGATGCTCGACGGGCGCATCACCTTCGGCGAGACGCACCTGTTCGTCGGGCAGGGCTACGTGGTCTCGGTCCGCCACGGCGCCTCGACGTCCTACACGCCGGTGCGCGAGCGCTGCGAGGCGGACCAGAAGGCGCTCTCGGAAGGGGAAGACTTCATCCTCTATGCCATCCTCGACTTCATCGTCGACAACTACATGCCGGTGATCGAGACGATCCAGGCGGAGGTGGAGGCGATCGAGGACTGCATCCTGGCCGAGACCGCATCCTCGACCCAGGTGCCGCGCCTCTACCAGCTCCGCCGGGACCTGCTGCGCCTGCGCAACGCCGCCGTGCCCCTGGTGGAAGTCTGCCGCCGCCTCGAACAGCCGGGGCTGCCGGGGGTCGACCCTGCCATGTTCCCCCTGTTCCGCGACGTGTCCGACCATATCCGCCGGGTGCAGGAGGAGATCGAATCCTTACGCGAGGTGCTGGCCTTCGCGTTCGAGACCAGCCTGATGACGGGCCAAGCGCAGCAGACCGAGATCACGCGCAAGCTCGCCGCCTGGGCCGCCATCCTGGCGGTGCCGACGGCGGTGGCCGGGATCTACGGCATGAACTTCGAGCATATGCCGGAACTGGAGTGGCAATACGGCTATGCCCTCATTCTGGCCATGATCCTCGCGGCGTGCGGCTGGCTGTACTGGCGCTTCCGCCGGAACCGATGGCTCTGACGGATCGGGGATCGCGAGGGGATCCGAGGAAGAGCCCTAAGGCGCGACCTCGCGTTCCGCGGCGGCCCTGAGGACCGAGACGAGCTCGTCCTGGTTGAACGGCTTCTGGAGGAAGGCGAGCGGCCCGGTTGCCTCAGCGGCCAGACGGGTCAGCGGTTCGCCCGAACCGGAAATGAACAGGTACGGGATGGCGCGCTCGCGCGCCGCGTGGGCGACATCGATCCCGGTCATGGGGCCCTTCAGCTTGATGTCCAGGATGGCGAGGTCGACCCGGTCCCGCTCCAGGGACTGGAGCGCCTTCTCGCCGGTCGCGGCGAAGCCCGCCACTTCGTGGCCGGCCTCCTCGAGCACATCGGCGATGTAATCCGCCACGAGAGCTTCGTCCTCGACGATGAGAACACGCAGCCTCCCGCTCAGAGTGGAACGCTGATCCGGCATAGGGCTCCCGCTTCGCCTCGCTCGAACGACACCTCACCCTCCATCTGGTCCGTCAGCCGTCGGATGAGGCGCATTCCGACGCCGGACGCCACAGACAGATCCAAATCCTCAGGGTATCCCGCACCGTCGTCGGCGATGGTCAGAACCGCCCGATCCGCTGACGCTTCGAGGGTCACCGACAACTGCCCGGTGCGATCATCCGGAAATGCATGCTTCAGGGAATTGGTGAGAACTTCATTGGCAATGAGCCCGAACGGCACGGCCAAGTCAACCGGCAACTCCAACGCTTCCAGCCGAAGAGCCAGTCGAACGCGCCCGCCTGACAGCCCGGCCAGGCTCCCGGAAAGCCGATCGACGAAGGCTGCAAAGTCCACCCGGCGAAAGTCCTCCGAACGGTAGAACTCCTCCTGGAGGGCGCTCAGCGCCTGGATGCGCCGCTGAAGGTCCGCGAGCTGCTCCCGGTCGCTCTCGTTCGTGATCGCCTTCCCGGTCATGCGCAGGAGGCTGATCACGATCTGAAGGTTGTTGTGCAGCCGGTGGTACAGCTCCTTGAGAACCAGGTCGCGGTTCTTGCTCAGCTCGAGCAGCTCCCGCCTGCGGTCATGGGCCGAGCGAACCGCCATGGCGAGGCGGCGAAGCTGCTTGGACCCCTTGACCACGTAGTCGTCGAAGCCGTGCTTGAGAGCCTGAACCGCCAGCTCCTCGTTGCCGGTGCCCGTGAACATGACCGTGCAGCAGAAGGGATTGACCGCCTTGACCTTGTCGAAAACCGCGATCCCGTCCGACCAGCGCAGGTCGTAATCGGTGACCAGGATGTCGGGTGCCTGCTCCCGCAGGATGTCGTCGAGCCCGTTCAGATCGGGGGCCTCTCGGACGTCGGCGTCGGGGAACTCCTGGGCGACGGCCCGAATTGCCAGCACACGGGTATCGGGGTCGTCGTCGACAAAGAGGATGAGCATGGGACCATTCAGGCAAGAAACGACGGATGAACTGGTGCACGAGGCCGCAAAGGCAACGAACGGGAAGCTCCGTTGATCCTGTCCGCCGATAGCCCAAGGGCACGAGCGGCCGTCGAGACCCCGCCGGCGCATGACCCTGGTACGTCGGGACCTTCCCGCATGAGGCTGTTTCCCGGCTCTGCGGCCCTTGCGGTTGCCGGGGCGCTGCTGGTGGCCAGCGCGATCACGCTGAACGTGTTTCTCCTGAGCCTGTCGGAGGCCCGAGCCCTGGTTCTGCGCGCGAGCTCCATCCTCCAGGGGGTGGCCGAACTGCACGTGGACGTTCGCGCCGCCGAGACGGGCCAGAGGGGCTACATCCTCACCGGGGAACGCCGCTACCTTGCTCCCTACGAGCAGGCGATCGGACGTGTCTGGAGCAGCTTCCAGCAGCTGGAGCGCGGTGTGCTGGATCCAGAGCAGGTGAACCGCCTTCGCCGTCTTCGCCCTCTCGTCCAGGCAAAGCTGGACGAGCTCGCCCGAACGGTCGAGCTTCGGCAGCGCAGCTTCGAGGAGGCCCTGGCATTGGTCCGGACGGATGAAGGGCAGAGGCTGATGGAGGAGATCGACGCTGCCATCGTGGCGTTCGAGCATGCCGAGCGGGACATCATGGTCTCCCGCACCCAGCGCCTGGAGCAACAGGCCGTCTGGACCAGCCGGGTCGCCGCGCTCACAGGCATCCTGGCGCTGGTCAGCACCATCCTCGGCGTGATCTGGATCGCACGCCAGCGCGCCAACGCCCGGCTCCTGAATGCGGAGCGAGGCTTCCGGCAGAACCTCGAACGGCAGGTCGAGGAGCGCACCCTCCAGCTCACCCAGGTCAACCGGGAGCTCGATGCCTTCGCCTACACGATCTCCCACGACCTGAGGGCGCCGCTGCGCGCCATGCACGGCTATGCCGACGCCCTCGTGGAGGATTACGGCCCGGTCCTGCCGCAGGAGGGTCATCGCTTCGCGGGTCGCATCGTTGCCGCGGCCGATCGCATGGAAGAACTGATCCGGGACATCCTCACCTACAGCCGTCTGGCCCGGGAGGAGGTGAGCGTGCGCCCGGTTGCCCTCAAGACCACGGTGGAAAGGGTGATCGCCGATGCGGAGCTGCAGATTCGGGAGAAGAAGGCGGTGGTAGAGGTGAAGCATCCGCTGCCCGACGTCATGGCTCATCCGCCCACGCTCGTTCAGGCCGCGGCGAATCTGCTGTCGAATGCCATCAAGTTCGTCCCGCTGGAGCGGACACCCCGGATATGCATCAGGGCCGAAGAGCGGGACGGGCGGGTGCGGCTCTGGGTCGAGGACAACGGCATCGGCATCGATCCCGCCCATCAGGAGCGCGTGTTCCAGCCTTTCCAGCGTCTCCATGGCGTGGAAAGCTACGCGGGGACGGGGATCGGCCTGGCCATCGTCAGCAGAAGCCTTGAACGCATGGACGGCCACAGCGGCGTGATCTCACATCCAGGAGAGGGAAGCCGCTTCTGGATCGAGCTCAGGTCGGCACGGAAGGAGAGGCCGGAATGAACCCTACCGACGACCTGATCCTGATCGTCGAGGACAATCCCGACGACCGGGACCTGCTCGCCCGGGCCTTTCGGAAGGCGAAGGTGGAGACCCCCCTCCATTTCGTGGTGGACGGCGACGAAGCGCTGGCGTTTCTCGATGGAGCCGGCAGCGTTCCGGACCGGCCGCGCCCGGTGGTCGTTCTCCTGGATCTCAAGCTTCCCCGCCGATCCGGCTTCGAGGTGCTCGAGTGGATCAAGGGGCACCCGATCCTTCGGGGCGTTCCCGTGATCATCCTGACCTCCTCGCGGGAGAACATCGATCTCAAGCGGGCCTATGATCTCGGGGCGAACTCGTACCTGGTGAAGCCGGCGCGCCCGGATGAGCTGTTGCGCATGGTCGAGCAGATCGATGCCTATTGGCTGGGCCTCAACGAGACCTTTCGAGCAGCCATATGAAGGATCGGTGTCGTCGCCGCGCATCGATGGTTTTCCCGCACCGGGATGACGAAGGCTCGTCGGGCCGGTGACCGTCGCGGATCCCACCCACTCGAGCATCGCCCATCGCCCGTGAATTTGACCCGGGGCCGATCCTCGTTGATATCTTGGCGGCGAACATTCGCATCAGTGATATGTGAGTCGGCGCGGCGCCGAATGGTCGGCGTGCGCGGCCGGTCCGTTGACAAGGAAATGGGCCCGTCTAATTAAAGGGCCTGCATAGCAAAGCTGGCGCCCGCTGCCGTCAGCAGGTGGCACCCATTCACACCATCTGCCTGGTCTTTGGCCTCCACGGAGATCTCATGTCTGCCGTTCTCAAACGTAACAACATCAAGGTTCTGGGGCGCGGCCAGCAGCCCATGATCTTCGCCCATGGCTATGGCTGCGATCAGAACATGTGGCGCTTCATCACGCCGGCCTTCGAGGACAGGTACAAGATCGTTCTCTTCGATCATGTCGGGCATGGGCAGTCGGATGCCGCCGCCTTCGACCAGGCGAAGTACGCCTCGCTCGACGGCTATGCCGACGACGTGCTGGCGATCTGCCGGGAACTGGACCTGAAGGATGTGATCTTCGTCGGCCACTCGGTCAGCGCCATGATCGGAGCACTCGCGGCCATCAAGGAGCCGGATCGGTTCGACCGGCTGGTCCTGATCGGCCCCTCGCCGCGCTACATCAACGACGGCGATTATGTCGGCGGGTTCAAGCAGGAGGACATCGAGGGCCTGCTCGACTTCCTCGACAGCAACCATCTCGGCTGGTCGAGCACCATGGCTCCGGTGATCATGGGCAACCCGGAGCGCCCGGAGCTTGGCGAGGAACTGACCAACAGCTTCTGCCGCACCGACCCGGACATTGCCAAGCACTTCGCCCGCGTGACGTTCCTCTCGGACAATCGGGCCGATCTGCCCGGCGTGAAGACCAGGGCGCTCATTCTCCAGTGCTCTCAGGATGCCATTGCTCCCGAGTCCGTCGGGCGCTACATGCACCAGAACCTTCCGGGCAGCGCGTTCGTTCAACTCAGGGCCACGGGGCACTGCCCGAACCTGAGTGCGCCTGAGGAGACCATCGCGGCCATGGAAGCGTTCCTGGGCGATCCGGCTCCGGCAAAGGCTGTCGCATAGTGAAGATGGACCTAGGGTCGCTGATCGAAACGGCTGAGGAACTCTACGAGGGCGCCCCCTGCGGCTACCTGTCGACCCTGCCGGACGGCACGGTCATCAGAGCCAACCAGACATTTCTGACCTGGATCGGCATGGACCGGCAGGACCTCGTCGGCAACAAGTGCTTCCAGGATTTCCTGAGCGTCGGCGCCAAGATCTTCTACGACACGCACCTGACGCCGCTCCTGCGGATGCAGGGCTTCGTGAACGAGATCGCCTTCGATCTGGCCTGCGCCGATGGACGTCCCCTGCCGGTTCTGGCCAACATGGTCCAGAAGCGGGATGCGAACGGCCGCCCGCTGGTTCACCGCATCACCCTCTTCAATGCCGCCGACCGGCGCAAGTACGAGCGCGAGCTGCTCCTCGCCCGTCAGAAGGCCGAGCGGGCGACCGAGGAGCTCAGGCGCCTGAACGAGACCCTCGAGGAGCGCGTAACCCAGGAGGTCGCCGAGCGCCTGAAGGCCGAGGAGGCCCTGCGGCAGGCCCAGAAGATGGAGGCCATCGGCCAGCTCACCGGCGGCATCGCCCACGACTTCAACAACCTGCTCACCATCATCGTCGGCAACATCGAGCTCCTCCAGCGCCGCCTGCCCGAGGGGTCCGACCGCCTCCAGCGGGCCGCCACGCACGCCATGGAGGCGACGCGCCGCGCCGCCACCCTGACCCAGCGGCTGCTGGCCTTCTCCCGGCGCCAGCCGCTCGATCCCAAGCCCATCGACGTCAACAAGCTCGTCTCCGGCATGTCGGACCTCCTGCGGCGGACGCTCGGCGAAGTGGTGGTGCTGGAGACGGTTCTCGGCGGCGGTCTCTGGCGCTCCCAGGCGGACCCGAACCAGCTGGAAAACGCGATCCTCAACCTGGCGGTGAACGCCCGCGATGCCATGCCGGAGGGCGGCAGGCTCACCATCGAGACGGCCAATGCCCGTCTGGACGAGGCCTATGTGGAGGCACTGGCCGAGCCGGTGCCGCCCGGGCAGTACGTGCTCGTGGCCGTTTCCGACACCGGCACCGGCATGGACAAGGCCACGATGGAGAAGGTGTTCGAGCCGTTCTTCACCACCAAGGAAGCCGGCAAGGGAACGGGGCTGGGCCTGAGCCAGGTCTACGGCTTCGTCCGGCAGTCCAATGGCCATGTTAGGATCTACAGCGAGCTGGGCGAAGGAACGACGATCAAGATCTACCTGCCCCGCCTGATCGGCTCCGATGAGGAGCCTGCCGAACTGCCGGCAAAGGCCCCCGCCATGGTGCGAGGTGCCGGCGAGACCATTCTGGTCGTGGAGGATGAGCCTGATCTGCGCACCTACACCACCGAGGCCCTGCGGGATCTCGGATACCGGGTCCTTGAGGCCGGCGACGGTCGGGGGGCTCTGGAGATCGTCGAGCGGCATCCGGAGATCCAGCTCCTCTTCACCGATGTCGTTCTGGCCGGCGGGATGAACGGGCGCGCGCTCTCGGATGAGGTGTCCCGGCGCAGGCCGGGGCTGCCGGTTCTGTTCACGACGGGCTACACCTCGAACGCCATCGTCCACCACGGTCGCCTCGACCCCGGGATGCATCTGATCGGAAAGCCCTTCACCTATGCGGAGCTGGCCGCCAAGGTGCGCCGCATGCTCGATGGGGATCAGGTGTAATCGCCGCTGGCCTGCGCGCCAGCGCTTGGACTTGCCGGTCGACAGAGGTCGCGGCGGAGCTCTCTTCCTCAAAGCCGTTCGATGCGGCGGGCCTCTCGGTGAGAGGCCCGGCGCCCCTCACCGCCTTTTCATGACCACATAGAGACCCGGCACCGGACGGCCTGCTTCGAGCCGGATGGTGCTCTCCATGGTCTCCAGGACGACGAAGTCGGTGGCCCTTGTCTTAAGATGGTCGAGGGAGTGGGCAAAACGGCCGGAGGGCTGCAGGGTGAAGCCGTCTCCTGCGGCAAGCTCAATGCTCAAGGCGAAGAGTCCTCCCGGCGCCAGGGCGCCGGCGGCGGCGCGCATCAGGGGCTTGAGATCGCCGAAATAGATCAGCGAATCCGCCGCGAAGATGAGATCGAAGCGGTGGGGTGTGGCCTCCAGATAAGCGACCGCCTCCGCCTTGACGAGTTCGGTGTATGGGCCGCGCTTTTGCGCCTGTGCCAGCATCCCCGAGGACAGATCGACCCCGATCAGGTCCGCGCCGAGCGCTTGCAGTTCCGCGGCCGCGAGACCCGTGCCGCAGCCCAGATCGAGCATGCGCGCGAAGCCGGTCCGGTGCCCGGCCACGAGTTTGGCTATCTCGCGCGGGGCATTGTACTGCAGGGTCTCGACGAGCCTGCTGTCGAACTGGGGCGCGAACTGATCGAAGGTGTGTTCGATATAGTCCGTGGGAGCGGCATCCATGCTCCGCCCGAGGACGGCGTCGAGGAGATAGCGCCGGACCGGATCGTCGGGTTGCTCGGCAAGCCGCATCCGGCCGATCTCAGTGGCGGCTTCCAGATGGCCGGATGCGCTGAGCACGGAAAAAGCGTCGCGCGCGATGATGTCGAGATCCTCGCGGTCCTCGCCGGCGATGGCCGCGTAGTCGCGAAGGGCTTCCTGCACGCGGCCTTCGATCATGGCCTGGAACGTCAGGGCGCGGGCCCGCTTCTGCCGGGTCGGCGGATCGAGCTCCAGGGTGAGCCGGGCGGCCTCGTCGAAGGCGTGCGCGCAAGCAGCGAAATCGCACGCGATGAAGGACAGGTGGCCGAGGGCGAAATGCGCCAGGCCGTTGACGGGATCGAGCGCCACGGAGGTGCGCACGGCAGCCAGCGCCTCCTGGTAGTGCTTCTTCCTGAACAGCAGCAGGCCGAGCCCGAGATGGGCCGCGGGCGCCTTCGGGTCGAGGGCGACCGTGCGCCGATAGGCGTCCTCCGCCATCTCGGCATCGTCGAGCCGGTCGGCGATGCTGGCAAGGGCCTGCCAGGACGGGGCGCTGTGCGGATCGAGCTCCAGGGACGTCCGGATCGCCGTCAGGGCCTGCTCGTCGCGGTCCGAGGCGCTGTAGACGCTCGCCAGATCGCGCCAGAGGTCGGGATCCTCGGGGGCAAGAGAGAGCGCGGCCTCGAAGGTCCGGCCGGCCGTCTCGAACCGCCCGTTCTCCCAGTGCATGAGACCAAGCTTTCGCAGAGCCGGGGCCGGATGCCCGAACCGATCGACGATCCGGCCGAAATCCGGCAGGCTCGCCTGCAGGCTGGCCACCAGGGCCATGGTGACGCCGACGTCGGGAAGGTGGATGTTCGTCATGGTCAGGATCCGCATGCCTCGTGTGCCTGAAGTCAGGTCACCTGGTGCAGGGATACACGCGTTAGCTTTGCTGAGCCTTGCCGGGCCCCGGAGCGATGCCGTCGAGCAGGAAGTCGAGGCCCTTCCTGAAGGCGCCGTCCCAGTCATCGTCCAGCAGAAGACGGGAGCGCTCGATGGTCGGATAGCGTTGGCTGAGGTCCGTCAGACGGCGCTGAGCGGCGGCCCTGTCGTCGTCCGAGAGGTCGAAACTTCCCCGGGTGACGGTGGCGCCCATCACATGGTTCCAGAGCGACCATATTCCGGCGTTCAGATCCGCGTCCGCGACACCGGCTCCGGACAGGGTCCTGCCCAGCAGCTCCAGGCGGCCGAGGATGTTCGGGCCGAGCGCCCGGCGCGGCAGCAGCGATGCCGACCAGGGATGGCGCAGCATGCAGGCGCGCCAGTCCTCGAGCATATGGACGACGTCCGCGCGCCAGTCTTCGACCCCGGCTGTTCGCTGCGGCCCACGGTATTCGAGAACCGAGTCGAGCGCGAGATCGAAGACTTCCTCCTTGCCGTCCACGTGCCAGTACAGGCTCATCGCCCCTGAGCCCAGCCGGTCGGCCAGCCGGCGCATCGTCAATCCGTCGATCCCTTGGGTGTCCAGCAGTTCCACCGCGGTCGCCACGATGCGGTCCAGGGAGAGGGACGGTGCACCGGCCGGCTCCTGCACGGATGTCGGGGACGCCCCTGTCCGTCGAGATCCCCTGCTCCCGGGGCTGCTGCGTCTGTCTGCCATCCGTCTTTTCCTGCCGATCGGAACGCCGATCTATGCCGACGACGCGGGGAATGTCGATCCTGGACGATTGACTCGTACAGCGTACGATGGCATCTCGTCGTACAGCGTACGAGTCAATCGTATGCAGCACGGGTGAAAGGTCAATCCTGCCGGCCGCAAGGGTCCTTTGCTCCCGGTCGTCGGAGACGGGAGACGATCATGTCACGCGCCATCAAACATCTGCTCATCGGAGGGTTCATCATCATGACCATGGGAGTTTCCAAGGGGGCGGCAGCGGACGAGAGCGCTCGCAAGCTGACCATCGTCAATCCGAAAAACCTCTACGATCCGTCGCCGAACGGCTACAGCACGGCGGTGATCGTGCCCGCCGGAGCCAGAGTGGCCTATATCTCGGGCCAAGGCGGCCAGGACGGCACGGGAGGCCTGTCGCCCGACTTCGCCGTCCAGGTCGAGCAGGCCTATGCAAACCTGCGCAAAGCCATCGAGGCGCTCGGGGCAAGGCCGGATCAGGTCGCCAAGCTCACGGTGTTCGTGGTCGACCACGACATGTCCAAGCTCGAGGTGCTGACCAGGACCGTCAAGGCCATGTTCGGCGAGGCGCTGCCGGCCCAGACCCTGGTTCCCGTCCCCAAGCTCGCCATCGACCCCATGCTGTTCGAGGTCGAAGCCGTGGTCGTTCTGGAATAGGGGGCGGCAGAGCCAGGCTGCTCGGTTGCCGAATCCACGCGAGGGCGTGTAAGGACCTGCCCTTGCCAAGCTGAGAGTCGGTTCATGCAAGAACAGGCAGCCGTCGAAAACCAGCCGCTCGCGGGACGTCGCGAGTGGATCGGGCTCTGCGTTCTGTCGATCGCCTGCCTGATCTACTCGATGGACCTGTCCGTTCTCTTTCTGGCGATGCCCGCCATCGTGGCGGATCTCGATCCATCGGCATCGGAACTGCTCTGGATCAACGACATCTACGGCTTCATGGTCGCGGGCTTCCTCGTGACCATGGGCACCCTCGGCGACCGGATCGGCCGCAGGCGCGTGCTGCTCATCGGGGCCTTCGCTTTCGGTCTGGCCTCCGCGCTCGCGGCGTTTTCAGGCACGGCGCAGCAGCTCATCATTGCGCGCGCGCTGCTAGGCGTCGCCGGCGCGACGATCGCGCCGTCGACCCTGTCCCTGGTGGTCAATCTGTTTCAGAACGAGTCTGAGCGGAACCGGGCGATCGGCATCTGGGGCACCGCCTTCGCCTTGGGCGGGCTCGTGGGGCCTCTCATCGGCGGGGTGCTGCTGCAATACTTCCACTGGGGATCGGTGTTTCTGATCAACATCCCCATCATGCTCGCCCTGCTGATCATCGCGCCTTTCCTGCTGCCGGAATACAGGAACGAGGGCGGCGAGAGGCTCGATCTCATCAGCGTGGCGTTGTCGCTCGGGACCGTGCTGCCGATCATCTACGGCTTCAAGCACATGGCCGCGGACGGCTTCGCGCCGCGCCAGCTGGTGGCTATCGCGGCCGGACTGCTGGTCGGCGTGGTGTTCGTGCGCCGACAGAAAAGCCTCGCGCATCCGCTGATCGACCTGCGCCTGTTCCGCATCCCCGCATTCACCGCCTCGCTGATCGTCAATCTGGCCGGCATGTTCTTCGTGTTCGGCGTGTTCCTGTTCCAGAACCTGTTCCTGCAACTGGTTCTCGGCCTGTCGCCCCTCGAGGCGGCCTTGTGGTCCGTGCCGTCCGCCCTCGTGTTCACCATCATGTCGTTGCAGGCTTACCGGCTCACGAACCGGCTCGGGCCGGTCAAGACCGTCCTCCTCGGCCTCGTCGTCAATGCCGCCGGCGTCTCCGCGATGGCAGCCGCCGCCTATGCCGAGAGCCTGGTCGGCGTCCTTGGCGCGAGCATGCTGGTCGGTCTCGGCTTCGTGCCGGTCGTCCTCACCACGACGGGCCTGATCGTCGGGACCGCGCCGCCGGAGCAGGCAGGCTCCGCCTCCGCCATCTCCGAGACGAGCGCGGAGTTCGGCGGAGCGCTCGGCGTCGCACTGCTCGGAAGCCTCGGGACCCTCGTCTACCGCATGACGATGGACGGGGTGGACCTGAGCGGACTGAACGCCGCTCAGCAGCTCGCCGTCTCCACCACGCTCGCCGGAGCGGTCGAGACCGCCAAGGCCATGGGCCAGACCGCACCGGCATGGCTGGAAGCGGCACGCAGCGGCTTCTCGCTGGGCTTTGCGACGTGCTGCGCCCTCGCGGCGGTCACGCTGCTCGGCCTGGCGGTTCTTGCGCGCAAGATCTATTCCAGCGCTCATATCGATGAGAAAGCGGCGATGCCTCATTAGGGGAGTTCACGACGGATGCCATTCCGACGGCAATTCCGGGGATGATCCGGAACTGATCGCGCCCGGCCTGATTGGCCTCTCACCACTCAAGCTTCAGGGACACCCATGCCACGCTACTTCTTCAACGTGCATATCGGCGGGGACGCCCTCCCCGATCCCGAGGGGCAGGATCTGCGCGATGCGGATCAGGCCTGGGAGGTGGCCAAGGCGATGGCGCAGAACCTGATGAGCACCGAGTTCGAGCAGCCGGTCAACTGGGCCTCGTCGCATATCGAGGTGAAGGACGATCTGGATGAGATCGTGCTGGAATTTCCCTTCCTCGAGGCTGTTCAACTCAACCAACGGTCCCACTGAGGGGTTCGGGCAGCCCGTGAATGCCCGGGGCCGGACGGAGAGGCACACCCGCCCCTGCCCGCCGGGAACGCGAGCTGGCCTTTACACGGCTGCACTGTCCGTCCCATCCTGACCCGAAGCGGACAGCGACGCTCCCGGTCTGCTGCCTGCGATGAACGCCCGCGAGAACCGGCCCTGTCCGGCGTGGAGACATGCGGTCCGCTGCCTCCGTGGGAACGGCTGTGTGGAGAGGCCCGAACATCGGCTTCAGAGCGAAAGGAGCACGCAATGGCAAAGAACACCATCTGCCTCTGGTACGACAAGGACGCCGAGACTGCCGCCCGGTTCTATGCCGAGACCTTTCCCGACAGCGCGGTGCATGCGGTGCACCGCGCCCCCGGCGACTATCCGGCCGGCAAGGAGGGCGACGTGCTGACGGTGGATTTCACCGTTGCGGGCATTGCCTGTCTCGGCCTCAACGGAGGCCCCGCGTTCAAGCACACGGAAGCCTTCTCGTTCCAGATCGCCACCGACGATCAGGAGGAGACCGACCGCTACTGGAATGCCATCGTGGGCAACGGCGGCCAGGAGAGCGCGTGCGGCTGGTGCAAGGACAGGTGGGGCGTGTCCTGGCAGATCACCCCGCGCGTGCTGACGGAGGCGCTGGCGGCCGGCGGCACTGAGGCCAAGCGCGCGTTCGATGCGATGATGGACATGACCAAGATCGACGTCGCGGCAATCGAGGCCGCGCGGCGCGGCTGATGCTCCCTGGGGTATGGCGGCACAAGCGCCGCCATACCGGCCGGATCAGCAACCTGAATCTGCGACGCCCGATCGGCCGGTTACGTGCTCTTGAGCGCGCCGTTCATCCCCTTGGGATAGAAGCCGCCACTATCCGCGCCCGCCTTGTCGGTGAGGCAGACGATGCGGAGCACCTTCTGAGGCGTCCGGCGGAAAACCATGCCGTCCGGCGTTGCGGGAACGATGTTGGCTTTGCCGTTGCGCTCGATGCCCTGATCCTTGTCGCCGGAGCCGTCGAGCCTGTTGCAGGCTGCCAGGAGTTCAATGCGCGACGGGTTCGGCAGCGCCTGACCCCTGTCGTGGCGATACGTCCTGGCGGCACGACTTTTCGGCCGACGGCACGCGGGAGCCTCGGACCTTCAGAACGAGGATGACCATGCTCAGGACCAACCCGAGCGCACTGAAGACCAGGATCGGCAGAGAGCCGAGGGCAAAGCCGTAGACGGTCCAGAGCAGGAGTCCCAAGATGCGCACCGCGAACATGCGCAGCGAAATGGCCGCCACATCGCCGGTGCGGCAGCATTTCACGACCTGCGGCACGAGACTGTAGAGGCCGATGCAGCCTGCCGCAACGCCGAGCAGGGTGGAGAGGGTTGCCTGCATGGTCAGCGCGCTCCTGCGGATCTGAGGCTCCGCAGCTTCAGGGTCAGAATGGTGCCCGCGAAGACGACGTTGATCACGTTGAACAGGACGACCGGCACGCTGGCGATCATCAGCCCGTGTCCGATCCAGAGGCCGTATGCGATGAGCGAGGCCACGTACATGCGCTTCGAGATCGCCTCGGTGTCGCCCTCTCGCCAGGCCTTGAGCACCTGCGGCACGAAGCTGAGGCTGGTGCACAGCCCCGCCGCAAGGCCCAGCACCGTCAGCCACCACGTCTGCATGTCCCGCTCCTGTCACATGAGCGTCATCAACCGGCTCGCGGGAGGCATGTTCCGGCGCGGGCGCTCATGACGCACCGACATGGGTGTCGCGGACACAGGAATGCCATTCGGAACTTACGCTCAGCCCCCCGGTTCACCCAGGCGCCCCTTTTCACGATCCAAGACGCCGCTCTGAAAGAATGTTCGCGCGCATTCCCTTGAGGCGTCGCCTGATGGAGGCCTATATGCGGAAAGCCCTCATACTAGCAGCGGGACTGGCCCTGATAGGAACGTCGGCCTGGAGCCAGAGCCCCTCGCGGGACGACGACGATGACCGCCAGGGGCGGTGGTACGACAGCCGCGACGGATGGGATGGGCACAGGGATCGCGGCGACGACCGGGGCGACCGTCGCCGGCGCGCCATGCGTGACGACGATGACGATCGTCGTGGCGGCAGCGCTCATTTCTTCGTGCGGAGCGGTGATACGCAGCTTCGCGTCGTCTGCAGCGACCGGGAATCGACGCAGGCCTGCGTCGACGCGGCCCTCCGGATGTTCGATCGGGTGCAATCGCAGCCTCGCGCGGCAACGAGCGCGCCCTCGCCGACTCCGGCAACACCCCAGTAGGATCTCAAGGCCGGCGGTCGCCCTCGACCACCGGCCTCAACGGGCTACTCTTCGCAAACCCGGTACCGCCGGACGATGATTTCGCCGAAACGGTTCCGCTCCCGCCGGGTCTCGTAATAGCAGTCGCGATCCCGCCGAACCCTGTCACGCTCCCAACCGCGATCGCGATCGCGGTCCCGCCAGTCTCTGTTGCGCTCCCAGCCACGATCGCGGTCCTGCCAATCGCGGCCATTATCCCAGTCGCGATCCATCCTGGGCTGCGCGGCAACACCCGTGGCGAGGCTGCTGGCGAGAATGCATCCTGCAAGAACAGCCGATAAGCGTCTAAGCTTCGTCATGGCCAACCTCGACCTCCTCATGAACATGGAGGTCAACAGAGATGATCAGGTCTCGTTCCTGTGGCGCCCGACCTGCCTGCCCGGCTCCCTTGGAACGGCGGCGGCCTTCCCGGTTTGGCACAGACCCGCCATGTCGGATATCCTGCAGGGCGCGAACGAGGTTCATTCGCACAAGCCTCCGAAGCAACAGCCCATGGGGAGAGAGACATGTCGAGACCACCAGGAGGACGCAGGCCCACGGATCCCCTGAGGGCGGCCGAAGCTGCCTTCAAGAAGGTTACGACCAAGCCCATCGAGGGACCGTCGCAGGCTCCGTCCATCCCTGGCGTGAAGGAGAGCGTCACCCTGCGGATCGACCAGGATGTGCTCGAACATTTCCAGCAGGATGGTCCGGGATGGCAGGACCGCATCAACGCGGCCCTGCGGAAGGCGGCCGGCAAGTAGGAGATGGGCCCGGGGCCGGCTCAGGGCATCTGCATGAACAACGCCGCCTTGACCAGGCGGTCGGGACCGAGATCCTCCTGCGCATCGAGAGCCAGGAGTTCCGCCAGGCGGGTGCGGGCGCGGTTGATGCGGCTCTTGATCGTGCCGAGATTGGTGCCGCAGATCTGCGCCGCCTCCTCGTAGGACACGCCTTCCGCGCCCACCAGCAGCAGCGCCTCGCGCTGCTCGACGCTGAGCTTGGCGAGAGCCACCTGCATGTCGGAGAAGTCCAGGCGCGCGCCCTGCTCCGGCATGACCGCGAGCTTGCCGGCGAGCGCTCCCTCCGGATCGTCCACCTCCCGGCGGCTGCGGCGCATGTCCGTATAGAACTGGTTGCGCAGGATGGTGAAGAGCCAGGCCTGCATGCTCGTGCCGGGCTGGAACTTGTCGAGGTTCTCGAGCCCGCGCAGAAGCGCCGCCTGCACCAGGTCGTCGGCATAGGTGACGTTGCCGGTGAGCGAGATGGCGAAGGCGCGCAGGTGCGGAATGGCGGAGAGCATCGCCTGACGGACCGGATCCTCACTCGCCATCTTGGTCGCTCCGTCTCCCGTCCAGTTGCGCGAGGAGCTGAGCGAAGCGATCGGGCACCGGCTCGCTCATCAATTGGGCGTAATAGGCCTGGAGCTGCTCGCCCAGGAAGCTCGCCACATGGGGCGGCAGGGTCGGTTCCGGACCAGGATCACTGTTGAGGTTCAGAAGGTCCTCAAGGGCCTCCGGCTCTGACAGAACGGTGCCATTGTTGAGTTTGTTCGTGGACACGCCCGCTTCTCCAGACACAGCCAGGATGCCCTGCTCGCCGGGTGCGTGCGGGGACACCCTCTGCCTTATCCGACCCGAGGAGGGCTGCCATTAACCTAAGCTAACCCTAGCCCTACAGGAGCGGCAGGAACCCCTCTGCCACAACTTCAAGGTGCTTTCGGCCTGGCCTTGCGCCATTGGACATGGGGTTGGTATCAGCTGGACATGGGGCTGGCAGCAGCCAAGGTCCTTGCCTTTCGCGACCTGTCACCCATAACGCTACAGTCGGCACAACAAAGGCTGGATCATGCCCCGCTCCCGAGACGCTTTCCCGGTGGCTCCGTCCCACCCGGGATGGATTCTGCGCGACCGGGTTCTGCCCGGCCTCGGCCTCTCCGTCAGCCAAGCCGCCCGCGAGCTTCGCATCGCCCGCCAGACGCTCCACAGGATTCTTGCCGGCAAGGCGGCGGTCAGCCCGGACATGGCGACCCGCCTCGCCCGCCTCTCGGGCACGACGCCCAGCTTCTGGCTCGAGCGGCAGCAGCAGCACGACCTGTGGCATGCGGAGCAGGCGCTCACAGGGGTCCTTCGGCTGATCCCGACCCACACGCTTCCGGCCGCTCTGCAGGCCGAGATCGGACTTCATCATGACTGCTAAACCTCAACCCGCTCCGAAAGCCCGGACCGGGGTCGAGGGCCTGGACGACATCCTCGTCGGAGGCCTGTCGCCCGGCCACGTCTATCTGCTGGAGGGCAGCCCCGGCACCGGCAAGACCACAATCGCCCTCCAGTTCCTGCTCGACGGGGCCAAGGCCGGAGAGACCGGGCTCTACGTCACCATGTCGGAGACGGAAGCCGAGCTGCGCGACGGCGCGGCATCGCACGGCTGGAGCCTCGGCGACAGCGTTCACGTGTATGAGCTCGTTCCGCCTGAGAACCTGCTCGACGACGAGCACCAGCAGAGCCTGCTCTACTCGTCCGATCTCGAACTCGGCGAAACCACCAGGGCCGTGTTCGCCGCCATCGACAGGACGAAACCGGTCCGCATCGTGATCGACAGCCTGTCGGAGATCCGCCTTCTGGCGCAGAGCTCCCTGCGCTATCGCCGCCAGATCCTGGCCATGAAGCACTACTTCGCGCGCCAGGGCGCGACGGTTCTCCTGCTCGACGACCTGACCACGGACACCAACGACAAGACGGTTCACAGCCTCGCCCACGGGGTGATCCGCCTGGAGGGGCTGACGCCCAATTACGGCGCCGAGCGTCGCCGCCTGCGGGTGATCAAGTATCGCGGCCAGTCGTTCCGGGGTGGGTTCCACGACTACATCATCGTCGAAGGAGGCGTTCAGGTGTTTCCGCGCCTGGTCTCCGGCGAGCACAAGACGGGCTTTGCCCGCAACGTTCTCACGAGCGGGGTGGCCGAACTCGACGCGCTCCTCGGCGGCGGCATCGAGCAGGGCTCGAGCACGCTGGTGATGGGGCCGGCCGGCACAGGCAAGTCCCTCCTGACGGTGCAGTTCGCCATCTCGGCGGCCGCGCGGGGCGAGAAGGCGGCCCTGTTCATCTTCGACGAGGAGCTCGGTCTGCTGATCGACCGATGCAAGCTGGTCGGCATCGATCTGAAGGCGCTGTGCGATTCCGGCAACCTGTTCATCGAACAGGTCGACGCCGCCGAACTCTCACCTGGCGAATTCACCGACCGGGTGCGCACCAAGATCCACCGCTACGGCGTGAAGACGGTGGTGATCGACGGCCTCAACGGCTATCAGGCCGCCATGCCGGAGGAGCAGTTTCTGACCCTCCACATCCACGAGCTGCTGCAATACCTGAACCGGCAGGGCGTCTCGACCTTCCTGACGGTCGCGCAGCACGGTCTCGTGGGCGACATGAAGTCCCCGGTCGATGTGACCTACCTGGCCGACACCGTGATCCTGCTGCGCTACTTCGAGGCCTTCGGTCAGGTCCGCCGGGCGATCTCGATCGTCAAGAAGCGGTTCGGGTCGCACGAGAACACGATCCGCGAGATGCGCATCACCAACCGGGGCATTTCCCTCGGCGAACCTCTGGAGGGCTTCCAGGGCATCCTGCGCGGGACCCCGGTCTTCACCGACGGCGACCGCGCGCAGCTTCTCAAAGACCGCTGAGGATGAGCGACGTTCTTCACTCACATTCGGAGCGTGCGATCATCCTGGCGCCTCATGGGCGGGATGCGATGATCGCCGCAGACATTCTGAGAAGCGCGGGGATCACGTCGGAGATCTGCCTCGACATGGCGGCGCTCGTGCGCGAGATCGCGCAGGGCGCGGGTTTCGCACTCGTCACCGACGAGGCGCTGCGCACCGCGGACCTGAAGGATCTCTCCCACTGGCTGTCGGATCAGCCCGCGTGGTCGGATTTCGCCTTCGTGCTCCTCACCCTTCGCGGCGGGGGCATCGAGCGCAATCCGGCCCTGGCGCGTCTCTCCGAGGTCCTCGGCAACGTCGTGTTCCTGGAGCGCCCCTTCCACCCGGGCACGCTCGTGAGCGTCGCCCGGTCAGCCCTGCGCGGGCGGCGCAGGCAGTACGATGCCCGCGCCAGGCTCGATGATCTGCATCGAGGCGAGGAGCGCCTGAGGGCCGCTCTCGACAAGGAGAAGCGCGCCGCCGAGCACCAGCGGCTGCTCATCGACGAGTTGAACCACCGGGTGAAGAACACCCTGGCGACGGTGCAATCCATCTCGGCCCAGACCTTGCGCACGTCGGACACGAAAGAGGACGCGCGCGATGCCCTGGAAAGGCGGCTTCTCGCCCTCTCCCGGGCGCACGACGTGCTCACCCGTGAAAGCTGGGATGGAGCCGACCTGGTGGAGGTCATCGAGAAGGCTCTCGAGCCCTATCAAACCTCCGGCGAGAACCGGTTCCGCATCACCGGTCCCCATGTGCGCGTGACGCCCCGCATGTCGCTCGCGCTGGCCATGGCGATGCACGAACTGGCCACCAACGCGGTGAAGTACGGGGCGCTGGCGAACAAGACCGGCACCATCGATGTGTCGTGGAGCGTGAGCAACGGCACCGCACCGCCCAGGCTGTCCCTGCGCTGGACGGAGGTCGGCGGGCCGCCGGTGGTCGCTCCTCGCCGGCGGGGCTTCGGCTCCCGGCTGATCGAGCGCAGCCTGGCCAACGATCTCGATGGCCAGGTGGAGATCGCATTCGCTCCCACGGGGGTCGTCTGTAGGGTCGATGCTCCCGTCGCCTAAAGCATCGGACCCAAAAGTGGATTTGCACTTTTGGGAGCCATCCGATGCTTCATCCCTTATGAGAGCATCGTCTCAGGCGGAAAACCGGATCCACTTTTCCGAACGATGCTCTAACCTGCCGCAGGGAATACAGCCGCCGGCCCGGTGCCCCTCGCCTTCCCCGGCGGCAATCTGCCCCGAGGGCATCCTGCGCTCATGCGGCTGAACCGGCGACGCGTGTCCGGGCCGCTCGCCAGGACCACTGACCGGTCATGAGGTTCGAGGGCCGGAGAGCGGGTTCGACGAGCCCTGCGCCGCACCGGACGGCCCGGGTTCGGCTTTTTTCCCTAAAGGAAGCCCGGTCCGGGCAAAAGTTAACGGAATAACCACACCTCCGGGCAGATTGTGGCGCAGATCGTCGCTCACAGGCCTAATCGAAACCCGTTGTGCCCGCCTCCCTGATCATCATCCTCGGCCTCGTTCTCGCAACGGCTCTCATCGTCGGCATCGTGCTTCTCCTGGTGCGGGGCTACACCGACGATCTCGCGCGCGCAGAGGGCGATCTGGCGAACCTCGCGCTGGCTCTTCAGGAGCGGACGGACGGCATCTTCCAGTCCATCGAGGGCGTTCTGCGCGACCTGGTCGACCGCATCCCGCAGGCGAGCCTCCGCGCGGGGGAGTTCGACGGCTTTGCCGCGTCGCAGGCCACGAAGGCCGTTCTGGTCGGGGCGTCCTGCGCCCTGCCCCAGATCGTGCGCATCGATCTCGTCAACGCCCGGGGGCGGCTCGTCGGCACCTCGAACCCGCGCCCGATGTCCGATCCCATCTATCTTTCGGGTACATCCTATCACCAGGCCCTCACGGCGGATCCGACGCTCACCTCGTACCTGAGCGAGCCCATGCGGATCCGGGCTACCGGCAAGAAGGTTCTGTCGCTCGCGCGCAGGATCAACGACACCGAAGGCAACCTCCTCGGCATCGTCGTCTCCACCATCGACCTCAGCCATTTCGAGGCGCTCTACAAGGAGCATCTCAAGAAGCCCTCGTCGGCGGTCACGCTCTACCGGCGCGACGGCATCGTTCTGGCGCAGATGCCGAACTCCGAACGGGCGCTCGGCCGCAGGATCTGGAAGCCCGACACCCCGCTGCAGCGGATGATCGCGAAAAACAGCCCGACGCTCATTCGCGACGTGAGCTGGATCGACCGGCAGGAGCGGCTGTTCGCGCTTCATCCGCTCGCGCATTATCCGGGGGGCATCGCCGTCAGCCGCACCGTGGCGGAGCTCATGGCCGGACAGCGCCTCGAGGCGCGGGTGATCGGGCTCATCGCCTATCTCATGGGCGTGGCGGTCGACACCGCCAGCCTGATGGGCTTAAGGCATGTGAGAACCGGCATCCTGAGGGCCGCAAGCGAGAGCTACCTGTCGCGCCACGATGTCCTGACCAGGCTTCCCAACAGGCCGTTCTTCATCGAGGAGCTGAAGCGGACCACTCTCGCCTCGCAGCGATCCGGCACGGATTTCGCCCTGCATCTCCTCGATCTCAACCGGTTCAAGGACGTCAACGACAATCACGGCCATGGCGCGGGAGACGAGATCATCCAGACCGTAGCGCGCCGCCTGCGCGAGCGTCTGCGAAAGAGCGACTTCATCGCCCGCATCGGCGGCGACGAATTCGCCATCATTCAAAGACCGGTCAGGGGCCGGCAGCAGGTCACGGATCTGGTCACGGCCATCCAGGCCGCGATGAAGATTCCCTGCACGGCCGGCAACACGGAGATCGATGTCGGGCTCTCCGCCGGCATCGCGATCGCCTCCTCCGACGGCAAGACATCGACGGAACTGCTGCGATCGGCCGATGTCGCGCTCTACGCGGCAAAGTCCGACCCCGACAGCAGCTACCGGTTCTACGACCCGAACATCCAGGATTCCCGCGCGGAACGCCGCGCCCTCGAGGGAGCCCTGAAGAGCGCCCTCGACAACCGGGAGTTCGAGCTGTTCTACCAGCCGATTCTCGATCTGGCGACGAACCGGATGTGGGGCTGCGAGGCCCTGGTGCGCTGGAAGCATGCGACGAAGGGGATGATCCCGCCCCTGCAGTTCATTCCCACCGCGGAAGACTCGGGCCTCATCGCTCCGATCGGCGACTGGATCCTCGAGGAGGCCTGCGCGACGGCCATGACCTGGGATCTCCCGCTGAAGGTCGCGGTCAACCTCTCCCCGGTGCAGTTCAAGCGCCGGGACGTTTTCGCCAGCGTCACGAAGGCCCTGACCCTCTCCGGCATGCCGGCTCACCGCCTCGTCCTGGAGATCACGGAATCCGTCAAGCTCACCGAGGAAGCGACCGCGGCGCTCAGGCGGCTGAAGGGCCTGGGGGTGGGGATCTCCCTCGACGATTTCGGCACGGGCTATGCGTCGATGAGCTATCTCAGGAGCTTTCCGTTCGACAAGATCAAGATCGATCAGTCGTTCGTGCGCGGCATGATCGAATCGGCGGGCAGCCGTGCGATCATCAAGGCCACGATCGGCCTCGCCAACGACCTGAAGATGAGCACGACGGCCGAAGGCGTCGAAACGCACGAGCAGCTCAATGCCCTGCGCATGGCCGGGGCCTCGCAGGCCCAGGGCTACCTGATCGCCAAGCCGATGCCGCGCGACGCCATCGCGGCTTTCATCGCGGAAACCCAAGGCCCTCCGCAGCCAATGCGGGCCATCGCCTGAACCTGCGCGCCCGGCAGCAGGCCTCGCTCAGGCGGCCTGCGGCCATGAGTGCCGCCTCTCGGCCTCGAGGAGTTGCTCGGCCCTGCGGGTGAATTCGTTGCCGGGCAGTCCCGGCTGGATCGGATCGAGATAGGACACCGAGATGGTCCCTCCCCTCTTGACGGACTGGTCCAGCCCCCAGAAATGGCCGGAATTCAGAGCGACGGGAAGGACCACACGGTCGAGCTTCGCGTAGAGAAGCTCGACGCCGCGCTTGAACGCGATGGGCTCGGACACGGACTTGCGGGTGCCCTCCGGGAAGATCAGAACGGAACGCCCCTGGGCGAGGGCAGCCCGACTCTCGTCCACCATTTTCCGAACCGCCTTCGAGCCGCTCTCCCGGTCGATCAGGATCATCGGCGACTTGCGCAGGAACCACGAGAAGATCGGGATGGTCAGCAGCTCCTGCTTCGCCACGATGGCCACATCCGGGAAAAGCGCCAGGAAGGCCAGGGTCTCCCAGGTCGATTGATGATTGGCGATGATCAGGCAGGGCTCGTCGGGGATGTTGTGAAGCCCGCGCTCCGCATAGGTCAGGCCGACGATCCGGCTCAGGCCCGCCAGGATGCCGCGCGCCCAAAGGCGCGATGCCAGGCGCACGCCGCGCTCGGGAGAGCCGCACAGCCACAGCACGGCCAGAACAGGCGCGAAGAGGCCGGTCCAGAGGGCCAGATAGACGTCGAAGAGTTTGGAGCGGAGGAGCTGCATGACAATGAGATGCTTCAGGTGAAACGGTGCTCGATCCGCGCCACGATCGGCCGCGATGCCGGATCGACTGTCGATGAAAGACGAAGCGGCGCGTGATTCATCATGCGCCGCCTGGGAACCTGACAAAGGCGCCTTGCGCCTGAAAGCGGAGCATCGGACCGAAAGTGCAAATCCACCCTCGGGCCCGATGCGGTCGGCTTTACTCTGCGGCCTCTGGGCGAGGCGCCGCGCTTGGAGCCGCCATCGGGCGACGAGCGCCGGCAGCGCCGGGACGGGGCTTCGGCTTGGGAGCCGCAATCAGCCCTTCCCGGATCGCCTGCTTGCGGGCGGCCTTGCGACCGCGCCGGACGGCTTCGGCCTTCTCGCGGGTCTTCCGCTCCGAAGGCTTCTCGTAGGCTTTACGCGCCTTCATTTCGCGGAAGATGCCTTCGCGCTGCATCTTCTTCTTGAGCACCCTGAGGGCTTGATCGACGTTGTTGTCGCGCACCAGAACCTGCAATGGATGTCCTCTCTTATATGTTGGTGTGTTGCTCCGCCCCGGCCTGCGCCTGGCGGATTGATAAACGAGGAGTTCGAGGCACGGGCGCCTAGGCGCTCCGAATTTCGCCCTCGCGGACGGCCCTCTCGATCACGCCCGACTTGATCCGGTACGACACTTCGCCGGTCTGATCGGCCGGCATGAGCCGTACAACCTCATAGACGTTGCCGGAACTCGTCCGTGTATCGGAAAATCCGGGCTGTGTCAGCCGAACCATCTGTCGAACTTTGAACTTGTGAGACATCGCTTGATCTCCTCCTTGTTTCAGCCGGATCGGACGCGATCGTCAGGATGCGCCGGGCCGAGCCGCTACTTGCGGGCCTTGCGGGCCGCATAGCGGGCATCGCGGGCCGCCTTGCGCTCGACCTCGAGCCTTGCGTCGTCCGCGACCTTCTCGGCAGCCATCCGCTCGTTCTGCTCCGCTTGAAGCTTGTCCTGCTCCGCCTGCTCGGCCGCGCGGGCTTCGCGCTCGGCCGCCATGCGGGCATCATCGGCGAGACGCTGGGCCTCGCGCTCAGCCAACCGGGCCTCGCGCGCGGCGCTCACCGAGGCCCGAGCAGCCCGTCGCTCAGCAACCGCCGGGTCGTCAGGTCCCGGGCGCTGCCGGAACTTTGCCGCCATGGCCTGCTTCGCGTTCTTGGCCGCACTGAGCCGCTCGCCGAAATTCTGATGCTTCATTCCGCTCATTGATCCTGTCTGCCGTCTCGTTCAACCGAGGCCGATTACCGAACGCGCCGGATGCTGGCGATGTCGCCGCCCGGGAGAGTGCCCTGTTCCTGCTGGGCTCGCGCGATCAGCCCGACAGCGCGGGGATCGCTGGCTTTCCCGGGGTTGTCGACCCAGAGATAGGCCCTGCGGGCATCGGAATAATCCACCACGAACATCACGGATTTCGCAGGAGAGGCTTTTCGAAAGGTATTCATCGCGTCCTCGCCGGTATCGCCATCGGAAGATGGCGTTTCACAAAGCAGAAGCCGCCCCACGGGGGGCGGCTTCATATTCATCAGGCGCTGTGTGACGCGCCCGTCATTCTCAGGCCGTCTGGATGTTGTTGACGGCGACCTTGCCGGAACGGCGGTCCTCGGCGGTGTCGAAGGAGACCTTCTGGCCTTCGCGCAGGCCGCGGATGCCGGCACGCTCGAGAGCCGTGGCGTGGACGAACACGTCCTTCTCGCCATTGTCCGGCTGGATGAAGCCGAAGCCTTTTTGATCGTTGTAGAACTTAACGGTGCCCGTCATCATGGCAGTATTCCTTGAGTGTATGCATCAGTGCACGTAAGCCAAGGGCACGTGCGAAAGCACGACCTCAGGCTCGGGTTCGTCGAAGTTTGGGAAGAGCGTCTGAACGTGCGCCTGGCATGCCAAGGCGTAACGGCCCAATTGTCCGGCCAAATGTCGATAGGCTTCATATAGAGCTCACTTGCGGCCAATACAAGGCCGTCCTGCGAGAGAATTTCGCCGCCCGGAATAATCCTGATCTTCGAAGAGGCCACGCTTTTCTTGGAAAACGTCACTTGGCCATAGTTCGGCGATGTTCATTACTTTTCGGAGCCGGTCGACCTTGTCCGGTACTGCAAAGTTTTATCTTGCCATGAGCTGGCGAATGCCCCATATTGGTCTTACCCAACCGAGATGTTCGGCCTGCTCTCCCTAGCTCGTGATCGAGCCGCCGAGCCCGCTTACCGTTCCCATCGTTTGTTACCCCAGCCCCTTCGGGCGGAATCGTGCCTGTCGCTGCATTGCGCCGACGGCCCTACTCACAACTATGCTGCCCGGGCTTCATCCGGTGCGGCCACAGGTTTATCATGTCGACTGCCATTCACTCTCAGAATTCGAAAAAGTCCCCCCAGCATGCCAAGGCTCTCCTGCAGGCCAAGTCTGCGCCGAAGCCGCAATCATCCGGCCTGTCCCGGGAGGAAATCCGCCAGATCGTCCTCGAGATGATCGGCTGATCGCCCGGCTCCCAGGCATCGGAAGCGGGCCGTCCATAAGGTTCCCGCTCTAAACATGAGGCCGCCCGCCTTAAAGGAGAGCCGGCCCTGAAGGCCGGTTTGTGTATTCCACCGCCATGTGCCCTACATAACCCGGAAGCGAGCGTATCTGGGGAATGAGGTTGCCGTGAGAGTTATCGTCTGTGGTGCCGGACAGGTCGGCTCGACTATAGCCCGGCATCTCGCCTCCGAGGGCATCGACGTGACGGTGGTGGACATCTCACCCGATCAGGCCAGACGGGCGGACGAGAGCTACGACGTCCGCGGCATGGTCGGCCATGCCTCTCATCCCGAAGTTCTCGAGCGGGCGGGCGCGCGGGATGCGGACATGCTCATCGCTGTGACCCAGTCCGACGAGATCAACATGGTCGCCTGCCAGGTGGCCTATTCCCTGTTCAATGTTCGCCGGCGCATCGCCCGTGTCCGCCATCATGGCTATCTGGAGCCGATCTGGAAGGGTCTCTACGCCTCCGACCAGCTTCCCATCGACGTGATCATCTCGCCCGAGGTGGAGGTCGCCAACGGCATCGTGCGGCGCCTCAGGACGCCCGGCGCCTTCGATACCGTGCCGCTGGCCGACGGCCGGATCCAGCTTCTGGGCGTCCACTGCAACACGGGCTCATGCTCCCTGGTAGGGCGGCGGATGAGGGAGCTCGCCACCTCCGGCGGCTCCGGAATTGTCGTGGGCGTCATCGTGCGCAACGGTCAGGCCTTCGTGCCGCGGGCCGAGGATCAGGTGCAGCAGGGCGACGACGTCTACGTCATCACGGAGACCGCCCGCGTGGATAATGTCATGGCCTTCCTGGGCCACGAGGAGCAGGTCGCCCGCCGCATCGTGATCGTGGGCGGCGGCAATGTCGGCTTCAACCTGGCAACCAGGATCGCCCGCCATGCTCCGTATGTCTCGCTGAAGATGGTCGAGCATTCACGGGAGCGGGCCGAGTACATCTCCCGCGAGCTCCGCGATTCCGCCGTGGTGATCCAGGGCGATGCGCTCGACAAGGAGGTGCTGCTCGAGGCCAATGTCCAGAGCGCCGAGACGATCATCGCCGTGACCAACGACGACGAGACTAACATCTTCGCCTCCGTGCTCGCCAAGCGCGAGGGCTGCACGCGGGCCATCACTCTGGTGAACAAGACCTCCTACGAGCACGTGCTGCCGGCGCTGGGCATCGATGCGGTCGTGAGCCCGAGCGCCATCACCATCTCGACTATCCTGCGCCATGTGCGCCACCGCTCGATCTCCGCCCTCTATACGCTCCGCGAGGATTTCGGCGAGGTGATCCAGGCGACGGCTCAGGAAGGCTCCCGGCTGGTGAAGGGCACCCTGCGCGAAGCCGGCATGCCCGACGGCATGCTGATCGGTGCCATCGTCCGCAACGGCGAGGTGATCATTCCGACCAGTTCGTCCCGGGTGCATCCCGGCGACAGCATCATCGCCGTGGTGGCCTACCGGGCCCTGCGCAAAGCGGAGGCGATCCTGGCCGGTCCGTCGACCGGTACAGGAAACTAGGGCCGACCGATGCGCGAGAGATCGTTTCCGGGCGGTTGGGCCCCACCCTACATCCGTCCGGTCCTTCACCTGACAGGGCGCATGCTCCTTGCGCTTGCGGCGGCCATGCTGCTGCCCGCAGGGGTGGATGCCCTCACGGGCGATCCGGACTGGAGAGCCTTTCTCATCGGCAGCTTCATCACCTTCGCCTGCGCCGCAGCACTGACCCACGTGACCCGCTGCCGGCTGTCCGGGGGGCTGACCCTGCGCCAGGCTTTTCTCCTCACGCCGGTCGCCTGGACGACCATTGCCCTGTTCGGGGCCATCCCCCTCTACATTTCCGATTACGCCCAGCTGAGGGACCACTTCACCAACGCATTCTTCGAGTCCGTATCCGGCCTGACGACGACCGGCGCCACGGTCATCGTCGGTCTCGACGACGCTCCCAAAGGGATTCTTCTCTGGCGGGCGCTCCTGCAGTGGCTGGGCGGCATCGGCATCATCGGCGTCGCCATCTCGATCCTGCCCGCCCTCGGCGTCGGCGGCATGCAGCTGTTCCGCACGGAATCCTCCGACCGATCCGAGAAGGTGATGCCGCGCGTGCGGGAGATCGCGACCGGCATCGTCCTGATCTACACGGCCCTCACGGTAGCCTGCGCCCTTGCCTATTGGCTCGTGGCGATGACGCCGTTCGATGCCGTCGCCCATGCGCTGACGACGGTCTCGACGGCCGGGTTCTCCACCTCCGACATCTCGATGGCGCACTGGAACAGCCCCGCCCTGCACTGGATCGCGACCCTGTTCATGCTCTCGGGCGCCGTGCCGTTCGTGCTTTACCTGCGGCTGTTCCAGGGACAGAGCGACGCCCTGCGCGACAGCCAGGTCCGGTTCCTGGCGACGCTCCTGGTGGTCCTGATCATCGCGGTTGCAGCATGGCTGATCCTGGTGACCGGGCATGAATTTGCCGATGCCCTCCGGCTGGCCGCCTTCAACGTGGTGTCCGTGGTGACGACGACCGGCTATGCAACGGCCGACTACACGCTCTGGGGCAACCTGATGGTCGGCCTGTTCTTCGGGCTGATGTTCGTGGGCGGCTGCACGGGATCGACCACTGGCGGGATGAAGATCTTTCGCTTCCAGGTGATGATCCGCATGCTGCAGAGCCAGTTCCTGCGCCTGCTTTATCCCCGGGGTGTGTTTCCGCGCATCTATGCGGGCCGTCTGCTGCCGGACGACGTGATCGGGTCGGTGGTGGTGTTCTTCTCGCTCTACTTCATCTGCTACAGCGCGCTCACCGTGGCCCTGATGGCATTCGACCTCGATTTCCTCACCAGCGCCAGCGCGGCCGTGTCGGCCCTGTCGAATGTCGGCCCGGGCCTGGGCCCGATCATCGGCCCGGCCGGCAACTTCGGCACGCTTCCGGATGCCTCCAAGTGGCTCCTGTGCTTCGGCATGCTCCTGGGACGGCTGGAGCTGTTCACGGTGCTGATCCTGTTCTTTCCCCAGTTCTGGCGCGGGTAAGGCCGGCGGCGCAGCGAAGACAGGTACAGGCGATCAGCGCCGGGGAGCCTTCTTGGCCGCCTCTTCCATTCCGCGAGGGTTCTTCTTCACGCCCTCCTGGAGCACCTTGGCGGCGGCGTCCTGCTCCTGCTCCGGAGGGGCTGAAACCGGCGCTGTGTCGCCGCGGGCCTCGAGACCTTGATCATCGGGCTTCCGGCTCCCCGCCTTGGCGGCCGATTTCAGGGAGCGCAGAGCCTCGGGCTGTTGACCGTCCTGCATGCGGTTGGGCATCGGGCAAACTCCTCCAGGGGCGGCCCCGTGGCCGCCTCCAAGGCAATTCCCGGCCCGCCGAGGCGTTCCATCCCTGCGGCCCGTCGGCGGCGCCGGAGAGCGCTCTCCTTTGATCCGGTCTCTCCGCGAAGGCTCGCTACGTGGAATCCGCATTGCGCTCCCCCTCCCCCGTGGGTCAATAGGCCATGTTCGATCCGTCTCCGTGGCTCATGCTCTCGATCGGCCTGACCTTCTTCCTTGCCGGCATGGTCAAGGGTGTGACCGGCATGGGTCTGCCGACGGTGGCCATGGGAGCGCTGGGCGCCCTCATGTCGCCCGTGGCGGCGGCCGCCTTGCTGATCGTCCCGTCCTTCGTCACCAACGTGTGGCAGTTAGCGACCGGACCGAGCTTCACGGCGCTGATCCGGCGGTTGTGGCCGATGATGCTGGGCATCGTGCTCGGAACGGGGCCGGCTCATTCGTTCTGGCCGAGGGCGACACCCGATGGACCACGGCGGGCCTGGGAGCAGCACTTGTCGCCTATGCCGGGTTTACCCTGCTGGCCCGGCAGCTTTCCGTCCCGGCTCGCTGGGAGAACCTGCTGTCGCCCCTGGTTGGCCTGACGACAGGCATCGTCACGGGAGGCACGGGCGTCTTCGTCATCCCGGCCGTTCCCTATCTGCAGGCCCTCGGCCTGCGCAAGGACGACCTGATCCAGGCCCTGGGATTGTCCTTCACCGTATCGACGGTCGCCCTTGCGATCGGACTGGGATGGCGTGGAGCGTTCCGGCTCGATGGCCTGGCCCTCTCGCTTCTCGCGATCGCGCCCGCGCTCGCCGGCATGTGGCTGGGGCAGGTTGCCAGGCGCAGGGTCAGCCCCGAGACGTTCCGGCAATGGTTTCTTGTCGGCCTGCTGCTTCTTGGCGCTGAACTCGTGTTGAAATCGGCTCTCCAGGCTTGAGGGCGGCTGAAGCCTGCCGACCATCCCGATACATCCTTGGGAGTACTCCGAATCCCCCCCTGGTCCATAGCCGCCTCAAGGGTGAACCGAGTTGCCGCAGATGAACGCTTAAGGATAATCTTCGAAACAGACGCTCCTGCAGAGAGCGGCGTCTGATCGGAAGAACAAAGGTCGTCTGCCCCAATAGCACCAAACAACAAGAAGAACGGCACACCATGACCCCGTGCCGGATTGTGTTGGAGGTCACTCCAACGGGAGGGATCGTGTGCGCAGTCATGAGGGCAAGATCGACGGGTATGAGCTCAAGAGCTTCCTGCGCATAAAGCACGGGCTAAAGCGGCAGTTCACCCTTGTAGCGGCAGCGGCGCTCGTCGTGGCCATGATGGTTCTCGGCACGTGGGTTTCGAAAAAGATCGAAACGGGCGTTTCCGAGATCGCCGGCGCGTCGGCCGCCCTCTACATCAACACCTTTCTCACGCCGCACCTTCAGGAACTCGCTGATGGCGACACCCTGTCGGAGGCCAGCATCCAGGCTTTGAACGAAGCCCTGGTCCAGCCCGCCGTTCGAGCCCATGTCCTGAAGATCAAGATCTGGAAGCAGGACGGTCACATCGTCTACAGCAGCGACCGTGATCTCGTCGGCAAGAGATTTCCCCCCAGTCCGCACCAGCTCGCAGCCTGGTCCGGTGCGGTGGGCACGGAGGTCGATCATCTCTACCACGAGGAGAACGAGGGAGAGCGCGCCATCAGCATTCCCATGCTGGAGGTCTATGCTCCCGTCCGCGACATCCGCAGCGGAGAGGTGATTGCGGTTCTTGAGTTCTATGAGGATGCTCAAGCGCTCAAAGAGCAACTGTCCCATGCCCACTGGCAGAGCTGGGCGGTGACGGCGCTGGTCGCCATCGCGATCATCGGAGCGCTCTTCTCCATCGTGTCGGAAGGCAGCAAGGCCATCGACCATATGCGTGGCTCGCTGTCGCACAGGATCATGCAGCTCAAGGAATTGCTGCGCCAGAACGAGGTCCTGCGCGCACGGGTCGAACGTTCGGGCCGGGATCGACCCGATGGCAATGCGGACTTCATGCCCCGTGTCGCCTTGAACCTGCGCGATGGCCCGGGGCAGTCCATCAGCCTTGCTCTTGTGCAGCTGAACACCCTCGATCGACAATTTCCGACAGGGGCGGAGCTGCCGGCGGTCCGCGATGCCCTGTCGAAGGCGCTGTGCGACATCTGGGATATCTGCGCAGGGCTTCAGCTGCCGGAGGTCAAGAACCTGTCGCCTGCGGATGCGATGCAGAAGATCGTCAGCGATCACGAGGACAGATCACGCATGACAGTTGATTGCAGGATCGACATCCCGGCGCCGTGCGCCATCCCTGACTTCATCAAGATCTGTGCATCCCGGTTTGTTCAGGTCTGCCTCGACAGCACGGACCGGGACGACACCATCAGAAGCGCATTCGTCTCCGCGCGCTCCGATTCCGATGCGCTCCACGTCGTGGTGACGGCGGATGCCCCCGCATCGGGCGATCTGGAATCGGTGGAAAACGCTCTTCATCTCGGCCTCTCGGGCCTGTGGGATCAGATCGAGAGCATCGGCGGCACGATCGCCGTGGAGGCGGAAGCAAACGAGAGGATACGGCTGATGGCTTGGCTGCCGTTGGCACGGAACGGCAGCCGCCAGATGTAGGATGAACCGGTATGCTGCGCGAATCCGAGAGGCTCCGCGCAGCCGCCCTTCAATGCGTGGCCCTTGCCGGGCCCCTGCCCTTCTTTGACGCAACGCAATTAACATGAAGCCGGCAAGGCGGTCGTCCCTGGCACCCGCCTTGCCGGCTTTGAGAAACCGGGTCTATGCGCCGGACACAAACGAAGGAGGCGCTTTACGCGCGCTCCTCCCAGACACGCGCGAGTTCGACGATGGTCTTCACCGCCTTGTCCATGTCCTGGCTGCTGACGAATTCCAGCGGAGAATGGAAGGCGTGGCCGCCGGCGAAGATGTTGGCGCAGGGCAGGCCCATGAAGGACAGGCGCGAGCCGTCCGTGCCGCCGCGGATGCTGTCGCGCCGCGGCTCCATGCCGGCGCGCCTGATCGCCTCCACGGCGTGTTCGATGATCTCCGGGTGCCGGTCGAGCACCTCCTTCATGTTGCGGTACTGCTCCTTGACCGCGAAGGTGTAGCTGGAGTTCGGATAGGCCTTCATCACCTCGCGGGTGATGTCCTCCAGGAGAGCCTCCTTGGCCTTGAGGCCCTCTTCCGTGAAATCGCGGATGATGAAGCTCAGATGCGCCTTCTCCATCACGCCCGAAGCACCGGTTGGATGGATGAAGCCGTCGCGGCCCTTCGTGGTCTCGGGCGCCATGTCCCTCGGCAGGCGCGCGATGATATCGCCCGCAATCCTGATGGCGTTCTCCATTCGTCCGTAGGCCTGGCCCGGGTGGATCGCCACGCCCTTGATGGCGATCTCCACCGCATCCGCCGAGAAGGTTTCGTCCTCGATGCTGCCGGCGACTCCGCCATCCATGGTGTAGCCGAAATCGGCCCCGAGCTTCTTCAGGTCGACCTTGTCGACCCCGCGGCCGATCTCCTCGTCCGTGGTGAAGAGGATGCGGATCGTGCCGTGCTTGATGTCCGGGTTGTTGATCAGGAACTCGGCGGCGGCCACGATTTCGGCGATACCTGCCTTGTCGTCCGCACCCAGCAGCGTGGTGCCGTCCGACGTGACGATGTCGTGGCCAATCAGATCCTTCAGAACCGGATGGTCAGAGACGCGGATGACCTGGCTGGGATCGCCCGGCAGCCGGATGTCGCCGCCCTGGTAGTTCCTGACGATCTGCGGCTTGACGTTCGTGCCGGAGTAGTCCGGCGCCGTATCCATGTGCGCGCAAATGCAGATGACCGGCACGCTGTTCTTCGGCGTGTTCGACGGAATGGTCCCATAGACGTAGCCGTGCTCGTCCAGATGCGCGTCGGAGACGCCGATGGACAGGAGCTCATCGACCAGCAGGCGGCCGAGATCCTTCTGCTTCTCGGTGGAAGGCTGGGTTTTCGAGGAGGCGTCTGATTGGGTGTCGATGACGACGTAGCGGAGGAAACGGTCGGTAACGCTGGCGGCCATAGATTGGAATCCAATTCGCGAAGAGACGATGGACTCTTAGCCGGGAATGGTTGCCACGGGAATGGGGTGCCCGAAAATCGACAGGATGGCTGCCCCAGGCCGAAGCATCCGTTCGGCCTGGGACTTCTTATGGTTTGCTTTTAAGCGGCCTTCACGTCCGTGAGGAAGCTCTGCACCTCGCGGCTGAGATCGCTGGAATGCCGGGCCAGCTGCTGGGCTGCGCCAAGCACGCGGCTTGCGGCCGTGCCTGTCTGCTCGGCTCCCTGCCTCACGTCCATGATGCTGCCGCTCACGGACGCGGTGCCGCGGGCGGCCTCCTGCACGTTGCGAGCGATCTCGCCGGTCGCAGCGCCCTGTTCCTCGATCGCCGCGGCGATCGCCACGGAGGTCTCGGACATCTGGCTGATGGTGCTGCCGATGTTCTGGATCGCGCTGACCGCCTCCCGGGTCGCCTGCTGGATCTCGACGATCTGAGCCGAGATTTCCTCCGTGGCCTTGGTGGTCTGGTTCGCCAACTCCTTCACCTCCGAGGCCACGACCGCGAAGCCCTTGCCGGCCTCCCCTGCCCTTGCGGCCTCGATGGTGGCATTGAGCGCCAGCAGGTTGGTCTGTCCGGCGATGGTGTTGATGAGCGCGATCACGGCGCCGATCTTCTCCGCCGTGCTGGCCAGAGCCTGAACGGTGACGTCCGTGCGCCGCGTCTCCTCGACGGCAGCGCCTGCGACCCTTGCCGACTGGGAGATCTGGGCAGCGATCTCGCGGGTGGAGATGGACAGCTCCTCGGTGGCCGCAGCCACGGTCTGCACGTTCAGGGATGCCTGCTCGGCCGCCGTCGCAACGGTCTGGGACTGCACGTTGGTCTGCTCGGCCGTGGCCGCCATGGTCTGGGCCGTGCCCTCCATCTCGGCCGCTGCGGTCGAGAGAATCTGGGTCAGGGCTGCGACATTCGCCTCGAACTGGCGGGTCAGCTGATCGAGGCGCTGCGCCCGGCGCGCCTGCGCATCGGCATCCACCGCATGGACCTTGTCCGCCTCGTCCTTGGCGATCAGCGTGTCCCTGAACACCTGAACCGCATGGGCCATGGCGCCGAGTTCGTCGCTGCGGTTCCGGGCCGGCACATCGATCTGCCGCTCACCCTCTGCGAGGGAGCGCATGACCTGCCCGAGGGCCAGGATGGGCCTGGTCACGCCACGGCCGATGAAGGTTGCGACCACGCCGATGATCAGGACGATGACGGCCACGCCGGACAGGAGCTTCAGAGCCGTGCTCCACACCTTGGCGGCGGTGTCGTCCGTGTAGACGCCCGAGCCGATGATCCAGCCCCAGGGCTTGAAGCCCTTCACGTAGGAGATCTTGCCGACGGGCTCCTGCGCGCCGGGCTTGGGCCACAGATACGGCACGAACCCGGCGCCGCTCTCCTTCACCTTGTCCACGAAGGCGACGAACAGGCGCAGACCCGTCGGATCCTTGTTCTCCGTCAGGTCGGCACCGACGAGTTCCGGCTTGATGGGATGCATCACCATCTTGGGATGCATGTCGTTGATCCAGAAGTATTCCTGGGTGTCGTAGCGCAGGACCCTGATCGCGTCGGCTGCCGCCTTCTGGGCGGCCTCGCGGGTCAGGCGGCCGGCACGCTCCTCCGCCTCGTAATGCGCGAGGATGCCATAGGCCGACTCGACCACATGCTGGGTCTTGACCATCTGCGCCTGAGTGATTTCCTCACGCAGATGAAACAATGCGACGCCGATAATTGCAGCGATGCCGACCAGAGCCGTCAATGTAATGGAGTGGATTTTCGTCCCGATACCGAATTTCATGCGCATGCAGTCCCCCAGAATCTGCAGTTCTTTTGGTTGTCGTGATGTTCTGCCCAATCCGACGCGGAAGAACCTTCCGTCAGCTTCATCTGAATTCTTGCGGGAGCAGAGAAAGCTATAAGTTGTTGTTCTTGGTTAAGAAGTGGTTCATGCAGCACGGAACGGGGCGCATTTTGATTGAAAATGATGCGCTGCTCCCGCCTCAACGCGGCATTCTATGGACCCGCACCGGCCATTGCGCATAACCTGGGGATTGTTCCCTATGGGCGAGCCGGTCTCACGGCTTGGAGGTTTCGATGAAGCGAGCGGACAAAGTCATCATCAGCTGCGCGGTCACCGGGTCGATCCACACGCCCAGCATGTCGCCCTACCTGCCGGTGACGCCGCAGCAGATTGCCGAGAGCGCCATCGCGGCGGCAGAGGCCGGTGCCGCGATCCTTCACCTGCATGCGCGGGACCCGCAGACCGGCCGCCCGACGCAGAGCCCCGAGGTGTTCCGGCAGTTCCTGCCGGCCATCAAGAACGGCAGCAGTGCCATCGTGAACATCACCACCGGCGGCGGACTCGGCATGAGCCTCGACGAGCGCCTCGCCGCGGCGAAGTGGGCTCAGCCCGAGATCGCCTCCATGAACATGGGATCGTTCAACTTCAACATCTCCGGCGCCGGCGGACGCATCGCGTCGTTCAAGAACGACTGGGAAAAGCCCTACCTGGCGATGACCAAGGACTTCATCCTGTCCAACACCTTCACGCAGATCGAGCGGGGCATGACCGAACTCGGCGCGCTCGGCACCCGCTTCGAATTCGAGTGCTACGACGTGGGCCACCTCTACAACCTCGCCCATTTCGCCGACCGCGGACTCGTGCAGCCGCCCTTCTTCGTGCAGGCCATCTTCGGGATCCTCGGCGGCATCGGTCCGGAGCCCGAGAACCTGATGCACATGAAGGCGACAGCCGACCGCCTGTTCGGGAACGACTACTATCTCTCCATTCTCGCCGCCGGCCGCCATCAGCTGCCGTTCGTGACCATGGGGGCCATCCTCGGCGGGCATGTGCGCGTGGGCCTGGAGGACAACCTCTATCTGGGCAAGGGCGAGCTCGCGCCGTCCAATGCGGATCAGGTTCGCAAGATCCGCCGCATCCTCGAGGAGCTCTCCCTCACGGTCGCGACCCCGGACGATGCGCGCCGCATGCTGCAAACGAAGGGACCGGAGAACACAGCCTTTTGAACAATGGAGAGTGCCACGCTGCAGACGGGCTACCGCCGTCGTCCGGCTTTCCAATCCTTTGCAGGCATGCCTAAGATGGCTGTCCTAAAAAAACGGGAGGAAACAATGAAGACACGTTATGTTCTCAGCGCCCTGGCCGCCTTGGCCATGACAGGAGCGGCGCAGGCGCAGACCTCGGTCAAGCTGGGTGTCCTGAACGACAGGTCTGGCGTTTACTCCGACCTCACCGGCGAAGGATCGGTGATCGCGGCCCGCATGGCCGCAGAGGACTTCAAGGCGGCCGAGAAGGGCATCAAGGTCGACATCGTCGCGGCGGACCACCAGAACAAGCCGGATATCGGCGCCAGCATTGCCCGGCAATGGTACGATCAGGAAGGCGTCGATGTCATTCTCGACGTTCCGACCTCCTCGGTGGCGCTCGCCGTCAATGGCATTGCCCGCGAGAAGAACAAGATCCTGATCAATTCAGGCGGCGGCACCTCCGATCTGACCGGATCCCAGTGCTCGCCCAACACGGTCCACTGGACCTACGACACCTGGGCGCTTGCGAACGGCACCGGCGGTGCCATGGTGAAGCGCGGAGGAAACACCTGGTTCTTCGTCACGGCGGATTACGCCTTCGGTCACGCCCTGGAGCGCGACACCTCGGCCCTGGTGACGAAGGCCGGCGGCAAGATCGTCGGCACCGTGCGGCATCCCTTCCCCGGTCAGGACTTTGCCTCCTTCCTCCTGCAGGCACAGTCCTCTGGCGCCAAGGTGATCGGCCTTGCCAATGCAGGCGGTGACTTCACCAACACCATGAAGCAGGCGGCGGAGTTCGGGATCGTCCAGGGCGGGCAGAGCCTCGCGGGGCTCCTCGTGTTCATCACCGACGTTCACTCCCTGGGCCTCCAGGTGGCCCAGGGCTTGGTCATGACCGAGGCCTTCTACTGGGATCAGAACGACCAGACACGCGCCTGGTCGAAGCGCTTCGCCGACAGGAACGGCGGCAAGATGCCCACCATGGTGCATGCGGGCGTCTATGCGGGCGCGCTGCACTACCTCAAAGCCGTCGAGGCCCTGAAGGGCAAGGATACCGCGCAGGTGATGGCGAAGATGAAGGAGATGCCCACCGACGATCCGCTGTTCGGCAAGGGCATGGTCCGTCAGGACGGCCGCAAGATCCACGACATGTACCTGTTCGAGGTCAAGAAGCCGGCCGAGTCCAAGGGCCCGTGGGATCTCTACAAGCAGCTCGCCACGATCCCGGCCGATCAGGCCTTCCGGCCTCTCAACGAAGGCGGCTGCCCCCTCGTGAAGGGCTGATCGCGATCGACAACGATAGGGCCGGGTCCGCCCGGCCCTATCTCTTGTGTGGTGAAGCGACGGAAAGAGTCTGTCATGGATTTGGCCATCCAAGGTTTGCGCGTTCTCGCGACGGCCGGTGCCGCCGGCATCGGCCTGGAAATCGCCAGAAGCTTCGTGCGCGAGGGTGCAAAGGTGCATGTCTGCGACGTCGATGACGCGGCGCTCGCCTCCCTGACGACGAGCGATCCGGATGTCACCCGCTCCCGTGCCGACGTTGCGAACCGGCAGGATGTGAGCCGCCTTTTCGACGAGGCTCTACAAGAGCTCGGCGGTCTCGACGTTCTCGTCAACAATGCGGGCATTGCCGGCCCGACCGCCCGGGTGGATGAGGTCGAGCCTGAGGACTGGGACCGAACGCTCGAGGTCAACATCACGGGGCAGTTCAACTGCGCCCGCCTGGCCGTCCCTCACCTGCAGAAGAGCCATAACGCTTCCATCATCAATCTATCGTCCGCGGCAGGGCGCTTCGGCTTTCCCCTTCGCTCCCCCTACGCGGCGGCGAAGTGGGCGGTCGTGGGCTTCACCAAGACCCTTGCCATGGAGCTGGGACCGCTCGGAATCCGGGTCAACGCCATCCTTCCGGGAGTCGTGGAAGGCGAACGGATCCGCCGCGTGATCGGCAGCAAGGCTCAGGCTCGCGGGGTCAGCTACGAGGAGATGGAGAGCGAGTTCCTCCGGCATGTCTCCTTGCGAACCGCCGTGACGCCGCAGCAGATCGCCGATCAGATCGTGTTCCTGTGCTCGCCGCGTGGACGGACGATCTCCGGTCAGGCCATCGCCATCGACGGAGACACCCAGTCCCTCGCGTGACCGTGACGGACATGGGCCCTGAGATGTTCGATTCGTCCAATCTCCTGCTTGCTTTATCCATTGGCCGCGCGAGTATCCTTGTTCATCCTGTGCCATAAGACAGCCAAGAAAAACGATGGGAGGACCAACGATGCACCGCAGAACGCTTATCCTGGCCGCAGGCGCCGCCGCGCTCATGGCCGCCATCTCGGGCGCGCAGGCGCAGGAGACCGTCAAGGTCGGGCTGATCCTGCCGCTGACCGGGCCCTTCACGGCCATCGGGCGCCAGGTCGAAATGGGCGCCAGGCTCTACATGCAGCAGAAGGGCAATACGGTCGCGGGCAAGACCATCGAGTTGCTCGTCAAGGACGATGGCGCCGTCGCGGACGCGACGAAGCGCACGGCCCAGGATCTCATCGTCAACGAGAAGGTGAACGTGCTGGCGGGCTTCGGCCTCACGCCGCTGGCGCTCGCCACCGCGCCGCTCGCCACGCAGGCCAAAGTTCCTCAAGTCGTCATGGCGGCGGGAACGGCGACGATCACGGAAGCCTCGCCCTTCATCACGCGCACCAGCTTCACCCTGCCCCAGGCGACCGAGCCGATGGCGGATTGGGCCGCCAAGAACGGCATCAAGAAGGTTGTAACGCTGGTCTCCGATTACGGTCCAGGCATCGACTCCGAAAAAGCTTTCTCCGGTGTGTTCACCAAGGCCGGCGGTCAGGTTGAAAACCTGCGGGTGCCGCTGGCAAACCCCGACTTCTCGCCCTTCCTGCAGAAGGTGGCCGACGCCAAGCCCGACGCGCTCTTCGTGTTCGTGCCCGCAGGCCAGGGCGCGCAGTTCATGAAGCAGTTCGTGGAGCGCGGCTTCGACAAGAGCGGCATCAAGCTGATCGGGCCCGGCGACGTCACGGACGACGAGGTGCTCAACAACATCGGGGATGCCGCTCTCGGCGCCATCACCACGCACCACTACTCGGTCGCGCACGACAGCCCTGAGAACAAGGCCTTCGTGGAAGCCTTCAAGAAGGCCAACAACAACATGCGTCCGAACTTCATGGCGGTGGGCGGCTATGACGGCATGCACCTGATCTACGAGGGCCTGAAGAAGACCAACGGCCAGGGCGGCCAGGCGCTGATCGACGCCATGAAGGGCATGAGCTGGACCAGCCCGCGCGGTCCGGTGTCGATCGATCCGCAGACCCGCGACATCATCCAGAACATCTATGTGCGGAAAGTGGAGCGCAAGGACGGGGAGCTCTACAACGTGGAGTTCGCCACGATCCCCAACGTCAAGGACCCGGTCAAAGCCGCCAAGGCCAACTGATCCCGCCACGTCACGAGAAGCGCCGCACCCCTCATGCGGCGCTTCTTACGCAAGGTTTCCTGGATTAACGTGCCGCCTGCCTTCGAAGCAGGTGCCTCAGCGGCCTTGGCAGGAGCAGGTCCGTGTCGAGGAATTCGCGCTGTTGACGGGCGCTGAAGTGCGGGGCTTGCCGTCCCTACTGCACCTTGATCTGATCCTTGATCTTCTCGAAGACCGGGCGGCGCACAACTTTCTTCTTCACCAGATCATCGACGGACCTGTAAGGCCGGCCCTTGATGATGGCCCGGCCGAGGGCGCCCGCGCCCTTCAGGGAGTTCAGCTGCTCGAAGGAGGCCCGGTTGAGATCGACCAGATCAGCGGCAGGGCTCTCAGGAGGCGCAGGTCCGGCAAGGCTCGCATGTCGGGCGACCGTGCCTGTCATGTCGATGTCGGCGGGAGGAGCTGACACCGTCTGCGTCTGCTGGCCGAAGGCTGCTCCAGCCGGCTCCGGAGCGGCGGAGGCCTGCTCATTGGCAGGAGGCGACGGGTTGGCCGCCATGGGAGCAGGGACGGAGTCCTGCAGGCCGGACGCAGGCACGTAAGCCGCTTCCGCCGGCGGGCCCGAGGCCGCCATGGCCGCGGCAGGATCCGCATTGGCCACCTGCACGCGCTCGGTGCGCTGCAGCTGCTCCACGAACGGCTGGTCGCCTGCCAGGATCTGGGGCGGCGCAGCGGTGACCATCCCGCCCATGGAAGCGCTGCTGCCTGCGGAGAGCCACAGGGCCAGCGATCCGCCGGCCATGAGGCCAATCACCAGAAGGACGCGCATCGCCTGCCGGGTTGCGCTGTCGCGCCGCTCGAGTTGATGTTGGGTTCGTGACAAGTCGCCGATCTGCATGGGGTCCTCGCACCTTTACTCGCGGTGGATGCTCCACTCTTGGATGAGCGTGCGTGCAGGAGACCGGGTTGGTCTTTGCACTCAGTGCCAGGGCTAGAGGCGGGATGTGGCACTGGCGTGGCAAACTGCCGGGATCCGGCCGGATCAACGGCAATTCGGGATAGATGCTCGGATTTTGCGTGGAATGACGATCTTTTCCGAAACGTCATCACCTTTCGAAACGATGTCTCTCAGACATCGCGCACGCGTGCCGGAGCGCCGAAGGCACATTCGAGAGCGGCGCGATCCCAGCGGCCGGCATCGGCCGCCGCCGCATAGGTGGACGACAGAAAGTCGAGCAGCATCGCATCGGGATCGGGCGCCTGGCGCAGAACGTCGTAGCGCAGGATGAACTCACCAAGCGCAGGATCAAACTCCGCGCCCTCAGGGATCGCCGCGTCGCGAAATCCCGGTGGTTCGGGGTATGCATAGGAATAGAAGGCAGCCTGAGGATATGCATCGCTGCCGGGCCAGAAGCCCGCGCTCGAGACCTCGTGGGAATAGGCCTCACGGGTGACCGCATCCGGCAGGCCGGGCACGCCTCCGGCATGGAGCGGCGCCTCGCGCCCGGAAAAGCGCGTCACCGCAAGATCGAAGCTGCCCCAGAAGAAATGCACCGGCGAAACCTTGCCCAGGAAGCCGCTGCGAAAGAGCTTGAACACCCGGTCGGTCTGTACCAGCACGCGCCAGAAACGATGGGCCGCATCGGCATCGTAGGACGCATGCTCGTGGTCCTCCGAGAACCGGACGGGGTTCGGCACCTCGTTCGGCATGTCCCTGATGGAAACCCCGATGCCGATCTCGTCGAGGAGGCCAAGAAGGCCTGAGTAGAATGCCGCGACGCTCTGCGGCCGGAGCGGCAGCATGCGCTCGTCGCCGCGGCTGGTGCGCACGAGCAGGCGATGAGCGATGAAGTCGAACTCGATCTCCAGGATCTCGCGGCCGACAGGCATGGGCGAGGTGGTGAGGCCCCGCGCGGACACATACAGCGGCACATGCCAGCCGTGATTGAGCCAGGGCGTCAGCGCGAGCCGGATCTTGCCGACGATCTGCGTCCAGAGCTGCAGGGTCGCAGCCGTCTCGCGCCAGGCAGGATAGGAGAGTTCAGGCCAGTCACCGTCATCCATGAAGCACCTCCGGGCGGAGCGGGATCGCGGATGGCCAGTATAGGGGCAGGATCGCAGGCTGGACAGCGCAGCCTGCGATCACGTTTTGTCATGCGGCCGGGCGCAAGCCCGTCAATGCAGCAGGAATCTCGATGTCGACTTCCAGGGTCGACACGGAGGCGCCCCGATCCATCTTGATCTGCACCTTGTCCTGCGGCACCGCCAAGTGCTTGGCGATCACGGCCATGATCTCCTCGCGCAGGATCGCCACGAGATCGGACTCGCCGCCTCCGACGATGGTGCGCTCATGCGCCAGCAGGACCTGAAGACGCTCGCGGGCCACCGGAGCGGACGTGGTATTTTTCTTGAAGAAGCTGAAGAGGCTCATGCGGCCCTCCTGGCGAAGAGTTTGCTGAACAGGCCGCGCTGCTTCTGCACCTCGACGATCGTCTCGCCCTGCAGCTTCCGCACGGCATCGAGATAGGCGCGCGCCGGTGCGGAGTTCGGGCTGCCCAGGGTGACCGGGGCGCCGAGATTGGAGGAGCGCAGCACCTCGGTGCTTTCCGGAATGATCGCCAGAAGCGGAATCGACAGGATCTCGAGCACATCCTCGACCTTGAGGATCTCGCCGCGCTGCGCGCGGGCCGCGTCATAGCGGGTAAGCAGCAGGTGCTTCTCCACCTGCTCGCCGTTCTCCGCTTTCAAGGTCTTGGAGTCGAGCATGCCGATGATGCGGTCGGAATCGCGGATGGAGGAGACTTCCGGATTGGTCACCACCACGGCCACATCCGCGTGGCGCATCGCGAGCGTCGCGCCGCGCTCGATGCCGGCCGGGCTGTCGCAGATGATCCAGTCGAACTTTTCGCGCAGACCCTCGATGACGCGGGCAACGCCCTCGTCCGTCAGATTGTCCTTGTCGCGGGTCTGGGAGGCCGGCAGCAGGTGCAGGGTCTCCACGCGCTTGTCGCGGATCAGCGCCTGCTCGATCTTCGCATCGCCCTTGATCACGTTGATCAGGTCATACACCACCCGCCGCTCGGCACCCATGATCAGATCGAGGTTGCGCAGGCCGACATCGAAGTCGATCATCGCCACCTTCTGTCCCGACTGGGCCAGCGCCGCGCCGAGGGCCGCCGTGGAGGTCGTCTTGCCGACGCCTCCCTTGCCCGATGTCACCACAAGAACTTTCGCCATCCTTTGTTCTCCTACCCTTCAAGACTGTTGTAGCGACGGCATCACCAGCAGGTTCTCCGGGAAACCGTAGAACATGTTCGGAGAGCGGAGGCGGATCGAGCTGTCGCGATTTCTTACGCAACGGAATGAAATCTATTCGGCGCCAGTTATGGTTACCGGCTGGTTAATATTTCGGGTGGAAGGGGAAGTTTTCGGCGAAAAACAAAGGTTTTTCACGGATTCTGTCGGGTGCCGCTGGGGAAGAGGGAGCGGAAGCTGCGGAGCGAGGCTGGCTCACGCAAGCCTGAATATGGCACCGCCCGGATGGTTGTGACGCGCTCGGCGCCAAAGGGAGCATACGGGATTGCCTCGTCCTGCCGGATGCATGCCGAGCATGGAGAAGGCCTCGCGCCCCGCGCGAGGCCCTTAGGGTGTTAGTGCCCGTCGCGCTTCAGCGATCGTGAATCCGCCGCGCCCGTCTGGGCACCGCCGGTGCCGATTGCGCCGGCTGACGGCGCGGGACCGCCGGCCGGCAGTGTCCCGCCCGGCTGCAGCGGCGTCGAGAGCCCCGAGGGTGCGCGGGGCGGATGCGCCGAGGAGAAGGAATTGGCGTCAGAGGGGCTGCCGCCCGCCGCCGGAGAGGATCCGCCGGCGCCATGAAGCAGCGCATCGTCAGCCTGTGCGCCGCCCTGCCCCGACTGGCCGGTTAATCCTGTGGAGGGTCTCGGTGCCGCCGCGGCAGCACCCCCTGCCGAGGACGAGCCAGCGGCGGAATATGCCCCGGCCCTGGGAGACGTCTGCCCTGTCATGCCGCTCATGCGGCTGCGGCGCGAGCCTTCGAGGCTGCGGTCGATGACGCCGGGCTCGAGCGGGAACGGCGGCTGCGGACGGCGCGGGGCTGCGCGCAGATCTCTGTTCTGCCGCGACCCTGTGGAGCCGGACCGGTTCATGCTCCACAGAAGGGCTCCGGCGCCGACGGCCATCATGCCGGCGAGCACCCCGAAAACGGTGCCTGTGGGCAGGCCGTAGCGGCTCGGCATCATCGCCTGAGGCATGTGCCAGCGGCTGGATTCGTACGATGCGATCCGCTCGCGCTCATAATCCCGCTGCAGGCTCTTGAGCTCGCTGGGAGAGAAGACGCCGCGGGCGACGATCATCACCCCGTTCTCCTCCAGGGTGAACGCATGACGGATGGAACCGGTCAGATCCTTGAAGTCGACAGCCCAGTCGTGGCTGTCCTTGTCGGGCCGGGCGGCCAGCTCGTCGACCTGGCGCAGGATTTCATCCTGCTTGCGCTCCAGATCGGCCACATAGACGGCTGTGCGTTCGTGATGGGCCAGAGCGGGATAGAGCACATTCTGCTGCGCTGCGATGTGCCGCTCGAGCTCGTCCTGCAGATCGTCGTAAAGCTCGGAGCGGCTGTTGGGCCCGGAGCCCGTGGCCTTCAGCACCTCGCGGCAGAGTTCCTCGATATTCGCGTGGTCGGACACCACCATTTGCCATAGGTCCATGGGAAACCTCCTCCTGAGCCTTTGCCTTGATCACAGTGAACGGCTTGGACGGACGGCCGTTCCGGCGGGAGCTCCGCTTTAGGCGATCCGGGAGCCGCAGGCGTGCAATCCCTTACTGACAAGGATCCCCTGGAATTGCTATGGAAAGGCCATGGCCGGATCCTGCCCTGCAGGGGCGGCGACGTGGCGATTCGAGAACGTCTGGGAGCATGGATACCCGATGAACGCACAAGCACAGCAGGACATCCTTCGCTCCATCCCGCCGGGGCTTCCCACCTATGACGACGTGCTGTCGGCGGCCCGCCGGATCGAGGGCGCAGCACACCGCACGCCGGTTCTCACCTCCCGCACCGCCGACGACCGGACGGGCGGAACGCTGTTCTTCAAGGCCGAGAACTTCCAGCGCGGGGGCTCCTTCAAGTTCCGAGGCGCCTACAACGCCATCGCGCAACTGTCCCCCGAGGCGAAGAAGCGCGGCGTCGTGGCCTTCTCGTCCGGCAACCACGCCCAGGCCATCGCCTATGCCGGGCAGCTTCAGGGCGTGCCGACCGTCATCATCATGCCGCAGGATGCGCCGGCCATGAAGGTGGCCGGCACCAAAGGCTACGGCGGCGAGGTCGTCCTCTACGACCGGTACACGGAAGACCGCGAGGCCATCGGGCGCAGGCTCTCGGAGGAACGCGGCCTCACCCTCATCCCGCCCTACGACCATGAGCACGTGATCGCAGGACAAGGCACAGCCGCCAAGGAGCTGTTCGAGGAAGTCGGCCCCCTCGACATGCTGTTCGTCTGCACCGGAGGCGGCGGCCTGCTGGCCGGATCTGCCCTTGCCACGAGGGCGCTCTCGCCCGAGTGCCGCATCTATGGCGTCGAGCCTGAAGCAGGCAACGATGCGCAGCAATCGTTCCGCTCAGGGAGCATCGTGAAGATCCCCGTCCCCGCCACCATCGCCGATGGGGCGCAGACCACCTATGTCGGCGCCAAGACCTTTCCGATCATGCGGGCGCTCGTCGACGACATCCTCACCATCTCGGATGCGCAGCTCGTCGACACCATGCGGTTCTTCATCGAGCGCATGAAGATCGTGGTCGAGCCCACGGGCTGCCTGTCGGGGGCCGCGGCGTTGAACGGGCTCGTGCCCTGCAAGGACAAGCGCGTCGGCGTCATCATCAGCGGCGGCAACGTGGACCCGAGGGCGCTGGCGGGCTTCCTCGCAGGGTAGGTCTGCCAGACAGCCTGAGTTTCAGTGTCGTTCCCGGCCGGAGCGTAGCGGAGGGGAAGAGAATCCACCCACAGGCTCAGTGCCATGGATCCCCTTCCCGCACTTCGTGCGCCGGGGATGACACCCACCACGTCATGGCCGGCCTTGTGCCGGCCATCCCGCTACGGATGAGCGCTACGCCTCTCTTGATCGTGATCACCGGCACAGGGCCGGTGATGACGTGGAGGATATCAGGTCACTCATTGCCCTGCCCGCACCACCACAGCCATGCCGTCGTGGTCGCCCGTAGTGAGCTTGGGATCGTCGATGAGCGCGTTGCCCAGACTGACGAAGCCGCTCACCTTGTAGGACGTGCTGCGATCGAGCCTCTGCGTGAAGTCGTCCCGCGCCCGATTGAACGAGCCGTACTGGTGCGGCGGGTCGCGGAACGGATCGACCTCCTCGCGGCTGAAGGCGCCGGTGAACAGATAGGCTTGTCCGACCATATGCGGCCCGAAGATGCGGCCGTGATTGTTGCTCACCTCGAACAGGTCGTTGGAGAAGGCATCGTCCCTGCCCTGCGGCAGTTGGCGGTAGAGCTGTCCGCCGATGAAGCCCTGATAACCGGCCGAATGTCCGAAGCGGACGGGATAGCCGGCGCGTGCGGCGGCGGCGAGCAGTCTCGCCTTCGCATCCTCCGCGCTTGAGGCTCCCTCGTCGACGATGATGACGTTGATCGGCTCGCGCAGGTTCTTGCCGCGGTAGACCTCGCCGAGCCAGTCCGACGGAACTCCCTTGGCCGTCAGCATCCATTTGCCGATGGCAGGCAGCCCCGCCGGCGTGGTGGCATCGGCATCCTGCTGCGCCCAAGTGGGAGGCACCGGTGTGAGCAGGATGCAAAGCGCAAGAGTTCGGCAGCGGCGTCTCATTCCCGGTCCTGATCGAGGTTCCGCACAAATCAGGAGAGCACGGTTGCGACAGGCAGGCCAGGGCTTTTCAGGATAAGGCCTTCACCGCGAGGACGGCGTAGCGGTGCTGCGTCGCGCGCTCGAGACCCTTGAGCAGCGGCAGGTTTTTGGCCTGCGCCCGGTGGATCGGCTTGAGGTTCCGGTCGATGGTGACTTGGGCGAAGCCGGCCTCCCGCAGCAGGGCCGCCACGTCTTCAGCCCGCGCCCCCTTCGAGAAGTAAACTCGCCTCAGGATCCGCTCATGGGTCTCGCGAATGGCGTTGGGCGCATGCGGGGCGCTGGCCAGCCCCGGCACGAGCCTCTCGACGAGCCGGATCATGCGTTTGACCAGGGTATCCGCTACGAAGTCGCCGTCCACGATGAGCAGCCGACCGCCGGGCTTCAACAGGGAGTGCCATTCCCTGAAGGCCGCCTTCGGGTCGACCAGCGTCCACACCAGATGGCGCGTGACGAGCGCGTCGTAGCTTCCCGGCTGCTCAAGCGTGCGCTCGGCATCCCCCATCACGAAGCGGATGTCGGCACCGCGCCGGCCTGCCTTCGCCCGCGCCTGGTTCAGCATCGCGTCCGACCAGTCGAGGCCGGTGACGTCGAAGCCGAGGCCGTGCAGCAGATGGGAGATCACGCCCGTGCCGCTGGCGAGATCGAGTGCCCTGCGCCCCTCGCCCGGCCCGAGATGGCGCAGGAACAGATCGCGCCATGCCTGCCGTTCCGCCTCCGAGAAGATCTCGTGCCCCACCTGCTCGTCGAAGGTTGCCGCGCGTGCCGACCAGTAATCCCTGATCTCGTCCCGGAGCGTGTAGTTCGCGTTCATGAGAAGTCCATGGCAGGAAGTGAATTCCGGCGCCCATCTAGGGAATGAATCGCAAGAGGTCAAACTAGAACTGTTTTAAACTGTAGAATAGAATTATTAAAAACTGGAGTTTTACTGTTTCTAATTAAAGTAATTCTAAAAGATATCGCTTGCGTGACTATCGGATCGAACCTAGGAGAGGCCCGCTTTCTCAATTGCTGCGAGGCGCATCATGCAACTCTCCAAACTGGTATTCGGTGCCGCCCTGGCACTCGTCGGGCTACTGCCCGCTCCTTCTCATGCCGCCGACAAGATCACCGTGACGGACATCACCGGCCGCAGGGTCGAGGTGCGGGCGCCGGTCGAGAAGGTCATCCTCGGCGAAGGCCGGCAGATGTATTTCGTCGCCACCCTCGACACGGACCAGCCGTTCAAGCGCGTCGTCGGCTGGCGCGACGACCTGCAGAAGGCCGATCTCGACGGCTACAAGGATTATCTCGCCAAGTATCCGCAGATCGAAAAGATTCCGACCTTCGGCGGCTTCAAGGAAGGCACCTTCGACGTGGAGCAGGCGGTCGCGCTCAAGCCCGACGTGATCCTCCTCAACATCGAGGCGAAGACCGCCACCGACGACGCCAAGCTCATCGAGAAGCTCGCCAAGATCGACATCCCGGTGGTGTTCGTCGACTTCCGCGAGAAGCCCTTCGAGAACACCGATCCGAGCATGCGCCTCATCGGCAAGCTGTTCGGCAAGGAGGCGCGCGCTGAAGAGTTCATCGCGTTCCGAAAAGCACAGATCGATCTCGTGACCGAGCGCCTCGCCAAGGCCAATCCCGCAAAGCCTCTGGTGATGGTGGAGCGCGCCGGCGGCTATTCGGACGATTGCTGCATGTCCTTCGGCAATGAGAACTTCGGCAAGTTCGTCGAGGTGGCCGGCGGCCAGAACATGGCTGCCAAGATCATCCCCGGCACCTTCGGGGTCGTGAACCCCGAGCAGATCATCGCGGCCAATCCCGATCACGTCATCGTCACGGGCTCGAACTGGGAGCTTTATGTGCCCGGCGGCGCCTGGGTCGGCGTCGGCTCCGGCGCGGACAAGGCGAAGGCGAGAACCAAGCTCGCCGGCCTGATGAAGCGTCCCGCCTATACCGGCGTGAAGGCCGTGAAGGACAACCGGGTCCACGCGATCTGGCACCAGTTCTACAACAGCCCGTACCAGTTCATCGCCATCCAGGCCATGGCCAAGTGGCTGCACCCGGAGCTGTTCAAGGATGTGGACCCCGACGCAACCATGAAGACGCTCTACGAGCGCTTCCTGCCCGTGCCCTACAAGACCGGCTACTGGGTCTCCCTCTCCGACAAGGAATAGGCTCTTGGCCCACTCCCCTGCCATTGCCGTGGACAAAGGACGCGGTGCCTACCGCGTCCTCGTGCACCGCAAGAAGCTCGTGCTTCTTGCGCTCGCCGTCGTTCTCGTTCTCTCCGTGATCGCCGATCTGGGTCTGGGTCCCGCACGCTATTCCATGCACGAGGTCGTGCTGGCCCTGATGGGTTCGGCGGAGGTCTCGCAGCAGATCAGCGTCGTGATCTGGGACATCCGCATGCCGGTGGCGCTCATGGCTGTTGTGGTCGGCGCAGCGCTCTCCGCGGCCGGCGCGCAGATGCAGACGATCCTCAACAATCCGCTTGCCAGCCCCTTCACGCTCGGCATCTCGGCAGCCGCGAGCTTCGGCGCCTCGGTCGCCCTCGTGTTCGGCATCGGCTTCCTGCCATGGGCCATCGACTACGTGGTGTCGTTGAACGCATTGCTCATGGCGATGGCAGCGGCCCTGTTCATCCATTTCATGAGCCAGCAGCGCGGCGTCACCGTCGAGACCATCGTGCTCCTCGGCATCACCCTCGTCTTCACCTTCAATGCGCTTCTGGCCCTGGTGCAGTATCTCGCCTCGGAGCAGGCTTTGTCCGCAGTCGTCTTCTGGACCATGGGGAGCCTGACCCGCGCCACCTGGCCGAAGCTTGCCATCACCACGGCCGTCGTTGCTGTGTCCCTCCCCCTCTTCATGCGCCGCGCCTGGGCGCTCACCGCATTGCGCCTCGGCGACGACAAGGCGGCGAGCTTCGGGGTCAATGTGCGCTGGCTCAGGCTCGAGACCATGATGATCATCAGCCTGCTCGCCGCCGTGCCGGTGGCGTTCGTGGGCACCATCGGGTTCATCGGGCTCGTGGGCCCGCACATCGCCCGCATGCTGGTGGGCGAGGATCAGCGCTATTTCCTGCCTGCTTCCGTTCTGTCCGGCGCGGCGATCCTCTCGCTCACCTCGGTCGTCAGCAAGTCCATCGTGCCCGGCACGATCTTTCCCATCGGCATCATCACGGCGCTTGTCGGCGTGCCGTTCCTCTTCAGCCTGATCATGTCCACCCGGAGGCGCGCATGGTAGCGACCCTGCAACTCACCGATGTCGGCGTTCTCTACGGCAAGCAGGAGGTGCTCTCCGGCGTCACCACGCCGGCGCTGAAAGGCGGCGAGGTCACCGCCGTGATCGGGCCGAATGCCGCCGGCAAGTCGAGCCTGTTCCGGCGCATCGCCGGCCTGCTCGACGGACCGGGCGACATTCGCGTCGACGATGGTGCATCGAGCGCGCACGCGAGCCATGTCTGCTACATGCCGCAGGACACCTCCGTGAATACGGTTCTGACGGTGTACGAATCCGTTCTGCTCGCGCGCAAGCAGGGTACGCCGCGCAAGGTCACGGACGAGGATCTGCAGGAGGTCGACCGCGTCCTCTTCAACCTGCGGATCGAGCCGATTGCCTTCAAGGGCCTCAACGAGCTCAGCGGCGGTCAGCGGCAGCTGGTGTCGCTTGCCCAGGTCCTTGTGCGCGAACCGAAGATCCTCCTGCTCGACGAGCCGACGAGCGCCCTCGATCTGCACAGGCAGGTGGAGGTCCTGGCGCTGATCCGCTCGCTTGCCCGCGAACGGGAGATCTGCGTGGTGCTCGCCATCCACGATCTCAACCAGGTGCTGCGCGTCGCCGATCGGGTCATGGTGATCGATGCCGGCACCATGGTGACCTGCGGCCCGGTGGACACGGTGATCACCCCCACCCTCCTGCAGAACATCTATCGGGTGGACGGGCGGATTGAGCGCTGCTCGCGCCTGTGCCCGCACGTGATCATCGACGGGCCGCTCGGGCACGCGTGAGATGTGGCGTCATCGATCGATAGGGCGGGCGGGAACTGGATAGCCTCGCGCCAGCCCGCCTGCTTATAACGGATCCCTCACGAATCATGGGATCCCGTGCATGACCCCTGGAATGCCTGAACGCCGATCGGACGAACGCTTCGCCACCGTGCTCGCAGGGTGGATCGGCGATCCGGACCGGAAGACCCGCATCGAGTGCTCCGTCTGGGACCTGTCGCAATCCGGCGTGCGCCTTGTGATCTCCCCTCCCGCCGATATCCCCCTGGAATTCGAGCTTCAGATCCCCGATGCCGGCGCAACAGCCAAGGCGCGGCTGATCTGGACGGATGGAACTCACTACGGGGCGCGGTTTACAAGTTGAGGGAGCGGCTTCGCTCAACGCTCTCTTCACCTCTTGATGCCATGCTGACCGCATGACCTACTCCCGTGACACGACAGCCATCTCCGAACTCACCGGCCAGCCCGTCAGCACCTGGTCCGAGGAGTGGCGGATCGAGACGGAAGCTCGGACCCTGCTGAAGATGTCCAAGGAGCAAAGGGACGCCTTCTTCAACGGCAGGAAGGATGCGGATGGAAAAACGATGGATCGCGGGGTCATCGCCATCCGAGGACCGAAGGCGGCCGAGGACATCAAAGCCACCATGGAGCGGCTGCAGGCGATGCGAAGCGCGCCCAAGTAACGGACCCTATTCCTAGTAATAAAAAGAAAAGGGCCACGCCCAGTCCTATTGTTTGACTGTGTTCGCGACCCTTGCAACCGTATTTGCCCCTACGGTTAACCCGGGATAAACCATCATCCGGGGCCAATCAAGGCCTAATAGTTCGCAAATAAACGATCATTTGCGTCAGAATATCACATATGCTCTCTTGACATGCTCAATTGGCGCAACGATTGGTCACACTTTAGCCGGATTACTCTACGAATAGAGAGGCTCACGACCTTTATTTGCCCCTACGGGTCGGACCTTGAAGCGCCCCTCTCAAGAGCGGGCGCTTCCTTTTTGGGCCTGCCTATGATTCGTGATTCGACAGGACGCTCGTATCGGGCCGTTCGTCGGGAGTTCCTCTACGAGGCACCCTGCGGAGCAAAGAAGCAGATAATGGCCCGGGTCCTCGGCTCTTCGCAGAGGTGGAACTTGGCATCCGGCGACATCTTGGCATGCTCGCGGCCGATGAGGCGCCCGTCCCAGAGCCGCCAGCCATCGGCGGTTTCCGTCACCGTCTCTCCCCGGGCTTCGATGAGTTCACGGCAATCATGCTCGCCGCAGCACCATGCCGGATACCAGTCATGAGCGAAGGCCGGCCCGGCGAGCATGCAAGCCATCGCAACGATACCTAGAGCCTTCGCAGAGGCCATTCAGGACAAGCCTTTCCGAGGCTCCGGCCCCTATTGACGACTTGATCCTCATCTTGGGGCGCGCGCTATGGCGCGTCTAGCCCTGCCCCAACGGCAGGGCTAGACACGCGAATGCCTATTCCTGGGTCTTGAGGTAGGGCTCGACCTTGCCCTTGAGCTTGATGGTCATCGGATTGCCGAAGCGGTCCTTCGCAGCCCCGGCGGTGACCCGGACCCAGCCCTCGCTCACGCAGTACTCGTCCACATTGGTCTTCTCGGCCCCGTTGAAGCGGATGCCGATCCCCTTCGCCAGCAGTTCCTCGTCGTAATGGGGGCTGTCCGGGTTGGAAGACAGGCGGTCGGGAAGCGTGGCGGTCATGCGAGAGTCTCTCCATGAGGGATCGTTCAGGGGCGGCAACCTACCGCCTCAGGGGCGGAAAGCCAATTCCGGGTAGAGCATCGTGCGGACCCAGAGGGCCACGTCAGTGAAAAGTGGACCCGGTTTTCCGCCAAGAACGATGCTCTCATTTATGAAAGAAGCATCGGATGGATCCCAAAAGTGCATTCCACTTTCGGGTCCGATGCTTTAGCCGACGTGACAAGCCCGCTGCAATGTCCTACTTTCGTTGTAGGCCCCTACGGCAGGACGATAATCCGCATCGAAGCGGAAGACATCAGGGAGAGAAAGACTTGTCGGCAGCGACAGACGGGATCCACACCGATTTTTCCGAAGGGATGAGCTATGGAGACTATCTCCAGCTCGACACCCTCCTCTCCGCCCAGTCCCCCTTGACCTCCGAGCACGACGAGCTCCTCTTCATCACCATCCATCAGGTGATGGAGCTGTGGCTGAAGCTCCTGAACCGGGAGCTCGACACCGCACTGGCTCATATCCGGGCCGACGAGCTCCAGCCCGCCTTCAAGTGCACGGCCCGCATCAACCGGATCCAGGAGCAGCTGATCCAGGCCTGGACGGTGCTCTCCACCATGACACCCTCGGACTATCTCAGCTTCCGGCCGGCGCTCGGCAAATCCTCCGGCTTCCAGTCCTGGCAGTACCGGCTCGTCGAGTTCAAGCTCGGCGCCAAGGACGCGGTGAAGATGGCGCCGCACCGGCACCGGGGCGACCTCGCCGAGCAGCTCGAGGCGGCCTATCGGGCGCCGGGCCTCTACGACGAAGCCTTACGCCTGCTGGCCCGCCGCGGCTATTCCGTTCCCGCCGAGGTGCTGGAGCGGGACGTGACGCAAGCTTACACGGCGCATCCCGGCGTCGAGGCGATCTGGGAGGAGATCTACCGCCACGCGGGCGAGCACTTCGATCTCTACGAGCTGGCCGAGGAGCTGGTCGATCTGGAGGACGCGTTCCAGCAATGGCGCTTCCGGCACATGAAGACGGTCGAGCGCATCATCGGCATGCGCAGCGGCACCGGCGGCAGCAGCGGCGTCGGCTACCTGCGCAAGGCGCTGGAAAGATACTTCTTCCCTGAACTCTGGTCCGTGCGCGGCAAGCTTTAATCAGGTTGAGAGCACCATGCTTGATCTTCGCTCCCAGTTCTCCCGCTTCCTCAACACCGAGCCCGACCGCCTGCATTTCGCGGCCCACAGCCATCATCCCTGGCCCGACGTGACGCGCGAGGCGCAGCTGCAGGCCTGGGACGATGCCGCCCGCCTGATGGACGACAAGTGGGAGCACATTCTGGGCCCGGTGCTCGACGAGTTCCGCGGCCATGTGGCCGGGCATCTCAACCTGCCGGATCCTTCCACCATCACGGTGGCGCCGAACACGCACGAACTCCTGAAGCGCATCCTCTCCTGCTTTCCCGCCGATCGCCCGATCCGCATTCTCACCTCCGACGGCGAGTTCCACTCCTTCACGCGGCAGATCGCGCGGTTGGAGGAAGAGCGGCTCGTGTCCGTCACTCGTGTGCCGGCAGAGCCTTTCGCCAGCTTCGAGGATCGCTTCCACGCGGCCGCTCAGGCGGGCTACGATCTCGTCTTCGTCAGCCAGGTGTTCTTCAATTCCGGCTTCGCCCTGGACGGGCGCCACCTCGCGGAGTGCAACCGCGACGGCGCGATGATCGTGATCGACGGCTATCACGGCTTCATGGCTCGGCCGACGGATCTCGGCAGCATCGCGGATCGCGTGTTCTACATTGCCGGCGGCTACAAATATGCCATGGCCGGCGAAGGCGCGTGCTTCATGCATTGCCCGCCCGGCTGGGGCGTTCGCCCGCGCGACACCGGCTGGTACGCCGCCTTCGGCAACCTCACGAACGCGCAGGGCGGACAGGTGGGCTACAGCGAGGACGGCTGGCGCTTCATGGGCGCCACCTTCGATCCCACAGGCCTTTATCGCTTCAACGCCGTGATGCGCTGGCTCGCGGACGAGGGCATCACGCCGGGGATCATCCATGCCCATGCCAAGGCGCTGCAGCAGCATTTCCTGCGCCGCGTCGGCAGCTCGGCCCTGTTCGAGCACGCCTCGCCCCTGGTGCCGGCAGACGAGACGCGTCGCGGCAATTTTCTCACCTTCCAGACGTCCGCCGCGCAAGCCATCCATGACGACCTGAAGCAGCTGCGCGTGGTGACCGACGTGCGCGGCCAGCGCCTGCGCCTTGGCTTCGGCATCTACCAGACCGAGGAAGAGGTGGACGATCTCGTCCGCCGCATCGACGAGGCCGGAGCGCTGGAGTCCCTGTCCGCGAACGCCTCGTCGGCGGCGTGAGGATCAGAGCCCCAGCATCCGCATTCCAGGCTCGGGATAGCGCGTTCCGGCCGCCGCACCCGGCGGGATGATGCGGCCGATGCGTGCGAGATCATCCTTCGTGAGGCTCACGTCGAGAGCCCCCGCATTCTCCTCCAAATAGGGGCGGCGCTTGGTGCCGGGGATCGGCACGATGTCGCTGCCTTGTGCCAGCACCCAGGCGAGCGCGAGCTGAGAGGGCGCGCAGCCCTTCTCGCGCGCCATGGCTTCGATCTCGCGCACGAGGTCGAGGTTCTTCTGGAAATTGTCTCCTTGAAAGCGCGGCGAGTTGCGGCGGAAATCGTCCTCCGCGAGATCGTCCACGCTTTTGATCTGCCCGGTGAGAAAGCCGCGGCCGAGCGGCGAATAGGGCACGAAGCCGATGCCGAGTTCGCGCACGGTGGGCAGGATCTCATCCTCCGGGTCGCGGCTCCACAGCGAGTACTCCGTCTGCAACGCTGCGATCGGGTGAACCGCGTGAGCGCGGCGGATGGTCTGGGGCCCGGCTTCCGAGAGGCCGAGATAGCGCACCTTGCCCTGGCGCACGAGATCCGCCATGGCGCCGACCGTGTCCTCGATCGGCGTCTCTGGATCGACGCGGTGCTGATAGTAGAGATCGATCACGTCGACCTTCAGCCGCTTCAAGCTCGCCTCGCAGGCCTGACGCACGTAGTCGGGCTTGCCGCTGATGCCGAGGCGCTCGCCATTGGGTCCGCGCACGTTGCCGAACTTGGTGGCGAGCACGACCTTGCCGCGCCGGTCCGCGATGGCGCGGCCGACCAGCTCCTCGTTGCGGCCCACGCCGTACATGTCGGCGGTGTCGAGGAAGGTGACGCCGAGCTCGATCGCGCGGTGGATGGTGGCGATGGACTCAGCCTCGTCGCCGCTGCCGTAGAATTCCGACATGCCCATGCAACCCAGACCGAGGGCCGACACCTGCAACTGACCGAGCTGACGCTGCTGCATGGAGATCTCCGATTGAATGCATGAGGATGCCGCCGCACATATGGCGGGGTGGGACATCAACTGGACCTGCTCCGCTCGGTTTCAAGCGCTGAGGATCGTCACACGGCCGCTTCGGCCAGCATCAGGACGATGCCGAGCGCAACGAGCGCGATGCTGGGCCAGTGGTGCTTGGGATGAAAGGCGCGCACCCGTCCTTGCGGCTCCAGGGTGGTCCCCGCACCTGCCGAACCCATCCGGTGCGCATCGCTCAGGCGTCCCTTCCGGAGCACCTGGCCTGCCGCCACCACAATCCCGGCGATGATGAGCAGAGCGCCGATCCAGATGAGGACCATGCCTGATTGCATGGAACCCTCCCCGATGTAAGACCCGATGCTGGACAGCATAGCACGACCGGAGCCATGAGCCCAGAAATGGAGCGCTTGGTCAGCGGACGGTAAGGGCCGAGCGGTTGAAGAGAAGTGCGTCCGGATGGTTGCGCATCGCCTCTTCCGTGCAAGCCTCGGGTCCCAAGCGGCCGCTGAGGGCTGGATAGCGTTGCGCCAGGGCGTCCAGGCTGACGTTCTCCGCAATACGCGGATGCGCCACGCAGAGGGCGCCGCTCCTGCCCCAGGCTGCCTCGAACGGCAACGGGTCGGTGGCTTCCGGCATCTGGATTCCGAAGCGGTCATAGACGTCGATGATCGTGCCGTCACGGGTGGTCGCATGATCGTCGCCGCCGTAATCGGCGCGCACCATGTGAACACAGGCGGCATGAAGGTCCCGCATCGGCACATCGGCTCGGACATCCCAAGGCCGGTAGCCCATCAGAATGCACTTGCCTTCCGCGCCGCTGGTGCAGGTGAAGGCGATCCCTGCTCCCTTGAAGAGCGGCAGCCCTAGGCGTCGCCCGCGGGAATCGGGCTTACAAACATCATACGGTGCATGACCATCAGCCTCCTCCACGAGAAGCCGGTAGAGCACGAGCGGCTCCTGTGAGACCGTCTTTTCCTCCTGTACGGAGTCGATCAGAACCTGAACGGTCTGCCCTCCGCTGTCGATCACCACGCGGGCGCCGACAAGAGCCTCACGGGCGAGCACGCGCCCATCCTCGAGGCGCAGACGGAACTCGCCTCCATCGACCTCGAGGCGGCCGCCCGCGGCCTGCGCGACGTCAGGCATGAGGAAGATCCCCAGAGCCGAGATGAGGAAGCTAAACGGTTCGAACACGATGGGGAGTCCCCGATGAAGACCCCCGCCTGCTGGCAGGCGAAGGTCCTCCCTTTGGGATTGTTTGAGGGTGACACGCTCGCCATCCTTCAGGATGACGGTGGTGGCATGGCCGACGGTGTCATCAAGGGCTGTTCCATTGAACGCGAGACCATTGATATTCCGGCCATTCATGTTGCGCCCATTGAAGGTGAGACCATTCAGGTTTCCTCCATTCAAGCCGCCGCCGTTGATGTTGCGGCCATTGATGTTCCGGCCATTGTCCAGCGTCAGTGCGTCGGCCTCCGGGGAGGCAAGAAGTCCTGACGCCATGACGAAGGGCAGAGCGTAGAGAGTCTTCATCATCGAATGCTCCTCTAAGCCCCCATTGTCGAAGGTGTCCTTACTGGATCTTGTCATTGCAACTTTATATCAATGAATGGCATGCCGACCTCAATGAACCTTGGGTTGAAAAGCTTCCTATCGGAAAGGTCCTGTGTCCTGGCGCACATGCAAGGGATTGAGGCCTCGGCGGCCTAGATCGGCCGCGCAAAGCCGGATGCCCGCGTCGAGGGGCTCAACCGCGGCCGCAATCGTGCTATCCTCGGGCCATGCTCTCGCCAGCCGTCACGCTCCGCCGCCTCAGGCCAACAGACGTTCCCATTCTTCGCAGGCTGAACGCCTTGTTCGGCGAGGCTTTTGCTGACCCCGAGACCTACGCGGGGGAGCAGCCTGACGATGCCTACCTGGAGGGGCTGCTCGCGAAGGAGCACGTCTTCGCCGTGGTGGCGTTGGCCGGGGAAAATGTCTTGGGGGGGCTCGTGGCCTATGAACTCGACAAGTTCGAGCAGGCGCGGCGCGAGGTGTACATCTATGATCTTGCCGTCAGTGCGGAGCATCGGCGGCAGGGCATCGCGACCGCTCTCATCGAGCACCTGCGCGGGATCGCCGCGGAGCGTGGCGCATGGGTGATCTATGTGCAGGCGGATTACGGCGACGACCCGGCCATCGCGCTTTACGAGAAGCTCGGGACTCGCGAAGAGGTGCTGCAGTTCGATATCGCGACGGAACCCGCATCCCGCTGATGCGGCAGGAACTGGCGCAGACGTCAGGCCGCCTGGCCCGCGCACCAGCCCGAGGACCAGGCCCACTGGAAATTGTAGCCGCCGAGCCAGCCGGTGACGTCCACCACCTCGCCGATGAAGTAGAGGCCCGGCACCGCCTTGGCTTCCATGGTGCGGGAATCGAGCTCGCGGGTGTCGACGCCGCCCAGCGTCACCTCGGCGGTGCGGTAGCCCTCCGAGCCCGCCGGCTTGAAGCGCCACCGGTTCACCGCCTCCTCGATGGCGCGAAGGCGCTTGTCGGAATAATCCGCCAGATTTGCCAGTCCCTTCTCGCTCTCGGCGATGAGCTGCGCCAGGCGCTTGGGAAGGAACGCCGACAGGGCGGTCTGCAGGGCCTGCCGCCCGTTCTGCGCACGCGCGGCGCGCAGCTCCTCGAACAGGTTCACGCCCGGCAGCATGGTCAGGGCGATCTCGTCGCCCTCGCGCCAATAGGAGGAGATCTGCAGGATGGACGGGCCGCTCAAGCCGCGGTGGGTGAAGAGCAGCGCCTCGGCGAAACTGGTCTTGCCGCAGACTGCAACGGCGTCGACAGCAACACCTGCGAGGGGCGAGAGCCGCTCCAACAGGGTGGGCTCCAGGGTCAGGGGCACAAGCGCCGGCCGCGTCTCGACGAGCTTCAGGCCGAATTGCTGTGCGAGCTCATAACCGAAGCCGGTGGCGCCCATCTTCGGAATGGACTTGCCGCCGCTCGCCACCACGAGCGAACGGCACTGCACCGATCCCTGCGAGAGCCTGAGCGAAAAACCTTCGGGTGTCTTCTCGACGGATTGCACGGAGGTGGAGAGGCGAAGCTCCACGCTGGCCTGCCGCATCTCGTTGAGCAGCAGCTCGACGATCTGCTTCGACGAGCCGTCGCAGAACAACTGCCCAAGCGTCTTCTCGTGATAGGCGATGCCGTAACGCTCGACCAGGGCGATGAAGTCGGCTTGAGTGTAGCGGCGCAGCGCCGAAATGGCGAAGCTCGGGTTCTGCGAGATGAACTTCGCCGGCGCCGCATTCAGGTTGGTGAAGTTGCACCGTCCGCCGCCGGAGATGCGGATCTTCTCGCCGGGCTTGGCGGCATGGTCGATGACCAGCACGGATCGCCCGCGCTTGCCGGCCTCCGCCGCGCACATCATCCCGGCGGCGCCCGCGCCGATCACGATAACGTCGAACTGATCCAAGGGAAATCTTCCTGAGGGCCTTGAAGGCTGCAACGAAACGGTTCAGCCGATTGCCTTCGGCGTCACAATGAGCCGTAGGTATTCAGGTTGGCGGATCGATGCAAGCGGCTCACGATTGCGCCAGCGCGGGAAGCATGCCAACGCTCCTAGAGCATCGGACCCAAAAGTGGACCCACTTTTGGGATTCTATCCGATGCTTCAACTCTTGGCTGGCGCATCGTTGAATGCGGAAAACCGGATCCACTTTTCCGCACGATGCGCTAGCGTTAGGCCCTCACGCTGCTTTTCCCCACCGGTCATCCTGCCTCATGCCGCATCTTGCCGAACACGGCGCCCTGTTCGCCGCCGCCTTCCTGTCGGCCACGATCTTCCCGTTCCAGTCGGAAGCCGTACTGTTCGCGATGCTCGTGGCCGAGCACTACACCTGGTGGGTGCTCATTCTGGTGGCGAGCGTGGCCAATATTTTAGGATCCGTCGTGAACTGGTTTCTCGGACGCTTCTTCGCCCATTTCGAGGATCGGCCCTGGTTTCCGGTGAAGCGCCACCAGATGGCCAAGGCCGAGGCCTGGTATCACCGCTACGGACGCTGGACCCTGCTGCTGAGCTGGGTGCCGGTCATCGGCGATCCGCTCACCATCGTTGCGGGGCTGCTGCGGGAGCCCTTACGGGTCTTCATCCCGCTCGTGGCGCTGGCCAAGACCGGACGGTATCTCGCCGTGGGGGCCTTGAGCCTGGGCTGGGTTTAAGGCCCCTGCAGGCTCGACCAGATCTCTTCGAGATGCCGAGGCCCCAGCACGGCGCCTGAATTGGCGCGGATCACCGCTTCCATTCCGGCCGGCGCTTCGTTGTTCATGGCCCAATGCACGGCCTCCCGCAACGTCTTGAACTCTCGTACATCGCTGGGGTGGCCCTGGCCGGCCGTGCCGATGGGCTCGTATTGCAGATGGGCCGGGGCATCGAGTTCGTCTTTGGTCAGCATGGCGCGGTCCTGCTTTGTGAGGATGGGCTCAAGCAGGACAACGCACCTCAAGCTTCAGGCGTTTCAGCCCGGTGTTCCGCGCGAGCCTCTTCCCAGACCTCCCGCGCCGCATCGGCATTGATCGCCGCGATGCCGAGACCGACGATCAGGTCGGGCCACGCGGAGAGGGTGGCCGCCGTCACCAGCCCTGCGGCGACGATCGCCACATTGGCGAAGGCATCGTTGCGGGCGGACAGGAAGGCCGCCTTCGTGAGGCTGCCGCCGTGATAACGGTAGCGGGCGAGCAGGAGCGCGCAGGCGAGGTTGACCGCGAGAGCCCCTGCCCCGGCCAGCGACAGCGGCAAGGGCTCGGGTGGCACCGGGGCCTGGAACTTCTCCCAGGCCATCCAGAGGGTGGCAAGCCCTGGCACGAGGATGATGGCGGAGAGCAGCATCCCGACCCGGGCCCTCATCCTTGCCGTGAAGCTCAAGGCCAGGAGGATGAGGAGGTTGATGGAGGCGTCCTCCAGAAAATCGATGCTGTCGGCAAAGAGCGACACCGATCCGATGGCGAGCGCCACCGCGAACTCGATTCCGAAATAGCCAAGGTTGAGAGCCGCCACAATGGCGACCACCCGACGCAGGGATGGAATGGAGTGGTCGACGTTCATAGCGTCTTCGCTCCTGGGGGATACGGATCAGACGCCTTAGCCATAGGGGAATGTGTTTTGCAAGGCTCACCCGTCATGGCCGGGCTAGTCCCGGAGATGACCGCGTGAGCCTTATCAAGGACGGGAGCAGCCTTCAGCAATTCCATTGCGGCAATGCAGGCGCGACCACAAGGAATGGCAAATTTTCTTGCAAATTGCGCAATTTCAGATGAACAAGGCGCCACAGAATTAGGGGAAGTCATGCCAGCCTATCGTTCTCGCACCACCACCCACGGCCGCAACATGGCCGGCGCCCGCGGCCTCTGGCGGGCCACGGGCATGAAGGATTCCGATTTCGGCAAGCCGATCATCGCCGTGGTCAACTCCTTCACCCAGTTCGTGCCGGGCCACGTCCACCTGAAGGACCTCGGCCAGCTGGTGGCGCGGGAGATCGAGAAGGCGGGCGGCGTTGCCAAGGAGTTCAACACCATCGCGGTGGATGACGGCATCGCCATGGGCCACGACGGCATGCTCTACTCTCTGCCCTCCCGCGAGCTGATCGCGGATTCCGTCGAGTACATGGTCAACGCCCATTGCGCCGACGCGATGGTGTGCATCTCGAACTGCGACAAGATCACCCCCGGCATGCTGATGGCCGCCATGCGCCTCAACATCCCGGTGGTGTTCGTTTCCGGCGGCCCGATGGAGGCGGGCAAGGTCGTGCTCAACGGCGTGACCAAGAAGCTCGACCTCGTGGACGCCATGGTGGCGGCCGCCGACGACAAGATCGCCGACGAGGACATCGAGGCCATCGAGCGCGCCGCCTGCCCCACCTGCGGCTCGTGCTCAGGGATGTTCACGGCCAATTCCATGAACTGCCTCACGGAGGCGCTCGGCCTGTCGCTGCCGGGCAACGGCTCGACGCTCGCCACCCACGCCGACCGCCGCCGCCTCTTCGTGGAAGCCGGCCACCTGATCGTCGATCTGGCCCGCCGCTATTACGAGCAGGACGATGCGAGCGTTCTTCCCCGCTCCATCGCCACCTTTGCGGCTTTCGAGAACGCCATGACCCTCGACATCGCCATGGGCGGATCGAGCAACACGGTGCTCCACCTCCTGGCCGCCGCCCACGAGGCGGAAGTCGATTTCACCATGGCGGACATCGACCGCCTGTCGCGCCGGGTGCCGGTGTTGTGCAAGGTCGCGCCCGCCATCGCCAACGTGCACATGGAGGACGTCCATCGCGCCGGCGGCATCATGGGCATCCTTGGTGAACTCGACCGGGCCGGGCTGCTCGACACCTCCATCCCGACCGTTCACGCGGAAAGCATGAAGTCGGCGCTCGATCGGTGGGACGTGCGGCGCACGAACTCCCATTCCATTCACGACTTCTTCCGCGCGGCCCCCGGCGGCGTGCCCACGCAAGTAGCCTTCAGCCAGGAAAGCCGCTACGACAGCGTCGACACGGACCGCGCCTCCGGCGTGATCCGCGATGCGGAGCATGCCTTCTCGAAGGATGGCGGCCTCGCCGTGCTCTCGGGCAACCTCGCCCTCGACGGCTGCATCGTGAAGACGGCGGGCGTCGACGAGAGCATCCTGGTGTTCTCCGGCCCGGCCATCGTCTTCGAGAGCCAGGACGACGCGGTGAGCGGCATCCTCAACGGCAAGGTCAAGGCCGGCGACGTGGTGGTCATCCGCTACGAGGGTCCGCGCGGCGGGCCCGGCATGCAGGAGATGCTCTACCCTACGAGCTACCTGAAATCGAAGGGCCTCGGAAAGGCCTGTGCGCTCATCACCGACGGGCGCTTCTCGGGCGGCACCTCGGGCCTGTCCATCGGCCACGCCTCGCCGGAAGCGGCCGAAGGCGGCACCATCGGCCTCGTGCAGGACGGCGACCGGATCGAGATAGACATTCCGAACAGGCGCATCCACCTGGCAGTGGACGACGCCGAGCTCGAGCGGCGCCGCACCGAACAGGAGGCCAAAGGCTGGCAGCCGGCCGCGCCTCGCAAGCGCAAGGTGTCGGCAGCCCTCAAGGCCTATGCCATGCTGGCGACCAGTGCTGCCAAGGGCGCCGTGCGGCAGATCTGATCGAGGGGCGCCCGGCCGTGGCAAGGCCGGGCTCCTCCTTCCGTTGATCGGCTTCCCTTGGAAGCCGTATTCGGGAGAAGTTTGCGCCGCCAGCTCTGGACTGGCTCCGGACGTCAAGCTCCACCGATTTCCGAGGCGGTCTAAGAATCAGGTCGATCATTCATGTGCGGAAACGCACATTGTTGGATGATCACCATCATTTTCTTTCCTGAGAATCATTTTCCTCCCTGAACGAAGAGTATTCGGACTGCAGGCTCCTCCTAGCTGAACCCGTTACACAATAACGGGTGGGAGGATGCGACATGTCGGACCGAGGCGACGCAGGGTCGGTTGTTTCAATTAGCCAGCAGCGGCCAAGCGCCGGTTCGGCCGAACCGGCAATCCCTTCTCTCTGCTGGCCATCCGCAGCAAGCGTGCTGGCCTTGACCCTTGCCGCAACGGCGTTCTCCGGTTCGGCGCATGCGGCCTGCACGTCGAGCGTCTCGGGCGGTCAGACGCGCGTGGTGTGTTCGGGCGCAACGACCAATCATTACTGGGCGACGGAGAACACGCCGTCCTCGGTCGATGTGCAGGCTGACACCGTAATGCAGACCAGCGAGACGGCCATCCGCGTGGAGGGAAACAGCACCGTCACGATCGCCAACGGCGCAACCATCACCGTCACCGGCGGCAATGGGGATCAGGCCTTCAACGCGATTTATGCGGAGGATAACGGCAGCACGATCACCAACAACGGCGCGGTCTCGACCACCCAGAACTCGGTGGACGGTCTCGAAGCCACGGGCAGCAGGAACACCCTCGTCAACACGGGGACCGTCTCGACCCAGGGGCGGTCATCGGAAGCGCTGATCGCGCGCGGCAACAGCAATACCCTGCGCAACAGCGGCACCCTCGAGACATCGGGCTCCTCCGCCCGAGGCATGATTGCGGAAGGCCACGACAACAGCTTCGTCAATTCAGGCACGATCCGCACCACAGGCGCCGGCGGTGAGGGCATCCGCGCCGATGGCGGCGGCACCACGTCACCCGCAAACAACGCCACCATCACCAACAGCGGCACCATCACGACCAGCGGCTACACGGCCGACGGCATCCGGCTGATCGGCAACGGCGGCACGGTCACGAACGAAGGCACGATCACCGCATCGGGGCTCGAGGCGCGGGGCATCAAGGTCGAGGGCAACGGCAACCGGGTCGAGAACCGCGGCACTGTGCAGGGCTTGGGCAGCGACGGCGAAGGTCTCTACATCATCAGCAATGCCGGTCAGACAAACACGGTGATCAACCGGGACGGCGGCACGATTGAAAGCCGTGACGAGGTGGCCGTGCGCGGCCGGCACGGATCGGAGGCCGTCGAGAATTTCGGCACGATCCGCACGCAAGCCGCGCAGGGCACGGCGGTCGACCTGGCTGGCGGCAACGACTCCTTCCTCATCGGCGCGAGTTCGAGGATCGAAGGCCATGTCCGCGCAGGCGCGGGCACGGACACGTTCCAGCTCGGCGGCCGGACGAATGCGACCTTCGACGTGCGCGAGATCGGCGCCACCGCCAGGTACCGTGAGTTCGAGCGGTTCGAGAAGGTCGACACCTCCACCTGGACTGCGCAGCACGACAACAACGCCGCCATGCCCTGGGCCGTGCGCGAGGGCACGCTCCTCGTGACCGGCAGCATGAGCGGATCGGACATGACCGTGCATCGGGGCGCAACGCTCGGCGGCACCGGCACCGTCGGCAGCATCGATGCGCTGCCGGGCAGCATCCTGTCTCCTGGCGTCGACGGGGCTGCGACCCGCGCAGGAATCGGCGACATCCGCACCCTGAACGTCAGGGGAGACGTGAACATCGCCGCCGGCACCACCTACCGGGTCGACCTCAACAACCGGTTCGAAAGCGACCGGATCGTGGCCGATGGCCGCGCCAGCATCCAGGGCGGCACGGTCGAAGTCCATGCGGAGCGGGCGACCTATTCGCCGGGGCGCTGGACGATCCTGACTGCGAGGCAGGGCGTGACAGGTCAGTTCAGCGACGTGGATGATCTGATCTTCTTCCAGCCGCTTCTGACCAAGGACGCCAACAACGTTTATCTCGAACTCCTCCCGATCTTCGGGCCCGGCCCCAATCCGGATCCCGGGCAGGACCCTGGAAACCCTAATCCCCGACCCGCCCCTCCCCTGCAGCCCGAGACCACGCCGCCGATCACGATCCTGCATCATGAGAACCTGTTCCGCGCGGCCATCCTCTGCCGCCTGCGCTGCTCGTCCTCCGATGCCATGGGGGCGGTTCCGTCCTTCGTGGCGATCGACTCGGTGCCGGTTCAATACACGGCGGACCTGCCCGGGCGGAACGCCCCGGCGGCTGCGCCGGTCGTGACGGCTCCGGCCTCGCGGGGAACCGGCTGGGGCGTATGGGGCAAGGTCCTCGGCTCCATCGGGCGCACCGATGCAACCCCGACCTCCGCCGCCATGGAGCGGACCACGGGCGGCATCGTAGTCGGGGTGGATGGCGGCCTCGGCACGCCCTATCGCCTCGGCATCGCGGCCGGATATCTTACTACGTCCTTCGACATCGACGCGGCGTCCGCTTCCGGCAACATCGACAGCTTCCACATCGGCGCCTACGGATCTGCCGCTTTCGGGGCCTGGACGCTGCGCGGGGGCGTGGCTTACGCCCACCACGAGATCGACCTTGCCCGTGGCGCCGTGGCCGGCCGCTTCCGCGGCGGCGAGACGGACACCTCCGCCGATTCCGTGCAGATCTTCGGGGAGGTCGGCTACACGTTCCGGCTGTCCGACCGCGTCACCCTGGAGCCGTTCCTGGGGCTCGCCCATGTGCATGTGAGCGGCCACGACATCGTGGAGAACGCGTCCCCGTTCCGGGCTACCGGCGAGGTGGCCTCCTTCGACACCACCTATTCCACCCTCGGTGCACGGGTTGTCGCCACGATGCCGACAAGCGCCGGGACCGTGACCTTCAAAGGCATGCTCGGCTGGCGCCATGCCTTCGGCGACGCTGCCCCCGAGGCACGCTTTGCCGTACAGGGCTTCCCCACGCCGTTCCTTGTGGTCGGCGCTCCCATCGACCGGGACAGCCTCGTGGTGGAGGCGGGCCTGAACTGGCAGGTGAGCGAGAATGTCACCGTCGGCCTCATGTACGACGGCGCCATCGGGCATCGCGACCAGGAGCATACGGTGCGCGGCAGCCTGAGCGTGAGGTTCTGAAGACCTGGGCAAGGCTGCGGTGGAAGAATCCGCCGCAGCCAAAAGCCTCAGGGCGCCGATCCCGCCTTGACGAAACAGTGTCGCCTGGAGTCCAGTCGGAGGGGCCAAATCAGCCGCAGGATCCCGATGACCCGCTTTCTATGGACCGCCAGCTTTCTTCTGCTCACGGGCCCGGCCCTGGCCCAGGGCACCCCTGAGGACAAGCCGCTCCGGCTCACGGTCCGCCCGTCCGGCATCGAGCCGGAGGTCAACGAGGCGATCGAGCGGCAGCAGAAGCTCCTCAAGCGCCTGGAGCGGAGCAACCACATGGTGCGGTCGATCTGCGTCAATTGCGGCGACGAGTGGAAGCACCAGATCTACACCCCGTTCGACCCGTATGCTGCCCTGGGCCGTACAGCCCAGCCTCCCGAGGAAGCCGGTAAATAAGATGAGAGGCAGACCTTTGGCCGCGCCTGGATTTTGTTGAGAAGGTTTTCCGGACCCTCTATATCCGAGGAGGTCGAGGACGACCTCGCCTTCATGACACACGGTAGGGACGGCCCTGCCTATGACGGAGGTCCTGTCATGGCATGGACTTGGCTTGCCCTTGCGGGTCTTTTTGAGATCGGATGGGCCATTGGCCTGAAATACACCGAGGGCTTCACCCGGCTGGTTCCTTCGGTTCTCACGGGCCTCAGCATGGTGGTCAGCGTCCTGCTCCTCGGCCTTGCTCTCAAGACCCTGCCGGTCGGAACCGGCTACGCGGTCTGGACGGGAATCGGCACCGTTGGGACTGCCCTGCTCGGCATCCATCTCTTCGGCGAGCCGGCAACGGCGATGCGTCTGGTCTGCATAGGCCTGATCGTCTCCGGGATCCTCGGCCTGAAGTTAGCCTCAGGCTAGCTTGGGCCGGTACGGTGGGAGCATCATGACCGCATTCGCTCAGGAAAAGCCGAGATCCTCGGCACGAGGCCTCAGGGTCTTCGTGCTGGTGGTCTGCCTTGCCATCCTGGGCCTCGAGGGATGGCGCGACTGGCATGAGCGGGATCACGAGATCAATCGGATCCGGGCCGAGACCCTGAACCTGGCGAAATCCCTGACCCAGCACGCGCAGGACACCTTCGAGCTCGCGGACGCGCTCCTGGTGGATGTGGTGGACCGGGTCGAGACGGGGGGCACGCTGCCGGATGCCATCACGCGCCTGGACGATTTTCTCGTCGAACGGGTTCAGCCGCTGCAGCGCATCAAGGCCCTGACGATCTATGGGGAGGACGGAACCCTCCTGAGCAGTTCGCTGCCCGGCCACCGCGGGCGCGTGAACATCGGCGATCTCGCCTTCTTTCAGCACCACAGGACAATGACCAACGGCGAATGGTTCGTCGGGCCCTTGATCCGCGATCCGCTCGGAGGCGATTGGATCCTGACCCTCTCGCGGCGCTTCAACAAGCCCGATGGAAGCTTCGGAGGCGTTGTCCAGGCGAGCATCCCGCCCCGCTATTTCGGAAACTTCTTCGGCCGCTTCGATGTCGGTTCGCAGGGCACCATCACCCTCATTCACCAGAACGGCACGATCCTGTCGCGCTATCCCTATATCGAGCGTGCAATCGGGTCCAACGTCCTGATCGACCCGCAATTCAGGAATGCGAGAGGTTCCGGCAACTACGATTACGTGTCTCCGATCGATGGACTGACGCGCATCGGCGGCTATCAGCGCAACCACATCTTCCCTGTCGGGGTGATCGCTGCCGTCGGACGGGACGAGGCTCTCGCGCGATGGAACGAAGAGTTCGTCTTCCGCGGCAGCATCATCGGTCTGCTCATCCTCACCATCGGTTCGCTCGGCTGGACCCTTGCAGGAGCCCTTCGACGACGGGAGCATGCAGAAGCGGAACTCGCCGTCCTGGCCACCACCGACGGCCTGACGGGCCTGGCCAACCGCCGGACCTTCGACAGGCAGCTGGAACTGGAATGGCTCCGCGCCGCCCGCCAGAAGACTCCCGTGTCCCTGCTCCTGATCGATGTGGATCAGTTCAAGGCCTACAACGACATCTATGGGCATCAGGCGGGTGACGAGTGCCTGCGGACGATCGCCAGCACCGTTTCCGGAGCAGCCCGCCGGCCCGGGGATGTGGCGGCGCGCTACGGCGGCGAGGAACTGGCCATTCTCCTGCCGGGAGCAGACGAGGCCGATGCGGCGACCATTGCGGAGGACCTGCGTGCGAAGGTCGAGTCTCTTCGCGTGCGACACGAGGCCAACCCTCCGGGCTGCATCCTCACGGTGAGCATCGGCAGCGCGACCCGGATTCCGAGCTTGGATCGCTCCCGCATCCGGCCGGACGATCTGATCACGCTGGCGGACGCCGCCCTCTATCGCGCCAAGCAGAGCGGGCGCAACCGCGTGGCGAGCGAGAAAGCCGCCTGACCACGGTCTGCCCGATCACCGGTCGGCGGCTCAGGCCACCGCGTCTCAGATGACGAAGAAATCCTTGTGGTCGATGGCAGCCTTGAGCTTGGCGAACAAGACCGCTTTGCCCTTACCCGAACCATCGGCATCGTAATACAGGAGGCCCTTGGCCTTGTCGTAGACGATGAAATCGTTCTTGTCCTTGGCCTTGGGTCCGATGGTGAAGAAATCCTTTTTCAGGGCGCCGGTCTTGGTCAGCTTCTTGAATATCTTGTTCTCGAGCTGAATCGTATCGTCCCTGCGGTTGAAATCCGTGATCGTATCCACGTTCTTCATCTTGCTCAGGGCGCTCTTGAAGATGAACGTGTCCTTTTCCCTGCCACCGGTCAGGCGATCGTTGCCGTATCCGCCGTCGAGCCTGTCGCTCCCGGAGCCGCCGACGAAAACCTCATGTGCGGCCGTGCCCACGACAATCTCCCTGTCTTCATCGCTCACTTCGATGGTGAAGGATTTCTCGAAGGAAAGTCCGCCCTGATCGGTCACCCGAACCCGAATGGTGTGGGATGTGTTCTGCTCGTAGTCGAGCAGGGTTCCCTTGTTGACCACGAGCTGACTGCCGTCGATCCTGAAGCGCCCGCCCGCGCTGTCGATCAGCTGATAGGTGAATGTATCGCCCGGAGTGTCGACGGCCGAGAGATCGCCGATCCAGTTCCCGTTCGGAGCTAGTTCTCGGATACTTTGAACGTTGAGCCCGACATCGGTTGGAGCGGCATTGGCGGTCAGATCGACCGTGATGGCAACGGTCATCTCCTCGCCGCCGATATCCTTCAAGGACAATTCGACACTGCTCGGTTCGTCAGCCGTGCCTGACATTTTGGTATAGGTTAAGGCATGAATGAGCTGCTGAACGAGAGGAGTTGTTGCTTCACTGGTGAATTCAAAGGTGGCGCTGTACGTTTTTAGACCGGACACATAGGCGATTGGGATGCCACCGACTTTTACAGTGAAACGGGGCCCTGTATCAAATACGATCTGAACCCCGCCCTCCTCCTGAACCCCTATTTGCTCCATGAAATCGGAGGTCCCGACCACACGAACGGACAGGGATGAAAGGCGGTTGTCAGCGGTCAGCAGCGCATCCTGACCGCTGTCGAGAAAGACCGTCGTGCCGATGGGAGCAGCAATGGTGCCACCGAACGCTGCGATGTTCAGAGCAGCCATGATGTTCTCCTGATCGTTGTTCCTGGCTCAAGCACACCGGATCAGCAGCTTCGCTGCTAGAGGCCAGATTGTTATTTGTTATAACATATAGTGATCGGCGTACAGCCTCTCTAGCCCTCGTGTTCATGAAGGCGAGCTAACTGCCGCAACGGCACTATCGCGTCCGGAAGTAAACGCCAGACCTAGAACATATATTCCGTGAAAGCGGGAAGGACCGATCCACCCCAGGCGCCGTGATAGCGCTCCAGCAGGCGCTCCGCCTGTGTGCGGCCCGAAGCCACAATCTCTTCCGCATAAGCGAGATGGCGCGCCTCATCCTGGCCAGTCCCGTCGAGACAGGCCCGGCGCTGGAGGCCGGCGCGCGACAGGGCCAGGGCGTCGCGGGCGACATCCTGGACGGTGCGACCGGCGATGCTCGCCCTGAGCGCGAGCTTCGGCACGTCGGCGCGCACCTGCTCGCGCTGCTCCGCTCTCCACGCCTTCACCAGTTCCCAGGCCCCATCGAGGGCCGTCTCGTCGTAGAGGATGCCGGTCCAGAAGGCCGAGAGCGCAACGATGTGCTCGAGATTGCCCACATCCGCGCCGCGCATCTCGAGATAGCGCTTGAGACGCACCTCAGGAAAGAGGGTGGAGACGTGGTTCGCCCAGTCGGAGCGGGTGGCGCGCTCGCCCGGCATTTGCGCGAGCTTGCCGGCGAACAGATCGCGGAAGGATGCCCCCGCCACATCGTGATAGATCGAGTCGCGCTTGACGAAATACATCGGCACGTCGAGCGCCCAATCCACATAACGCTCGTAGCCGAAGCCCTCTTCGAAGGCGAAGGCCATCATGCCCGTGCGGTTCCGGTCCGTGTCGAGCCAGATGTTGGAGCGCATGGACAGATAGCCGTTGGGCTTGCCGTCCGTGAAGGGCGAGTTGGCGAAGATCGCCGTCGCGATCGGCTGCAGCGCCAGCGAGACGCGCAGCTTTTTCACCATGTCGGCCTCGGAGGCGTAGTCCATGTTCACCTGCACCGTGGAGGTGCGGTACATCATGTCGAGCCCGAGGGTGCCCACCTTCGGCATGTAGTTCGTCATGATGCGGTAGCGGGCCTTCGGCATCACCGGCGTCTGATCCCTCGTCCACAGCGGGCTCATGCCGAGGGTGAGGAAGCCGATTCCGAGCTTGTCGCCCACAGCCTTCACGTCGGCGAGGTGCTGCGCCGTCTCGCGGGCCGTGTCATGGAGGTTGGCGAGGGGAGCGCCGGACAGCTCGAACTGCCCACCGGGCTCCAGGGAGATCGCCCCGCCGCCCTGGTCGTCGGCAAGGCCGATCGGGTGGCCGTCCTCCATGATCCGCGCCCAGCCGGTGCGCTCCTGCATACCCTCCAGGAGCGCGCGAATGCCTCGGCCGCCGTCATAGGGAACGGGCGAGAGATCGGCTCTGTAGAAGGGAACCTTTTCGTGCTCGGTGCCGAGCAGCCAGTCCTCGCGCGGCTTCTCGCCGGAGGCGATCCAGTCCACGAGCTCCGACCGCGCACCGATGGGGGTCGTATCGGATACGTCCCGCGCCATGCATCACCTCATCAAAAAGCGCGTTCAAGGCGCGCCGACTCAGGGTCGGGATTCCATAAGGGGCTTAACGCCAAGGTGCAATGCGGGACCTATGCACAAAACGATGAGGGCTCTGCGCCCCTGTCAATGCCGGAACGCCGGCTCCCCCATCGTCTCCGCGCTGAGCCAGTCGACCACGCCGGCCAGGGCATCCCGGTTCGACAGGCCGCGGCCGACCGCTTCGGTAAACAGGGTCAGCTGCTGGTCGGCACTGGTGCCGCGGGCGACGATCCAGCGGGCGAGGTCGAGCTCGCGCTGGCAGCCGAGCTCCTTTGCATCCTCGGCCACGAGGTCCAGGGTCTCGTCGAGGAGTTCGCGGACGGGCTTGGCCGTGCGGTTCTTCTCGTCGACGAAGCTGCCGTGGATGCCGTAGCGCTGAGCGCGCCAGCCATTCTCGTCATTGATGGCGCGGGAGGCGCCGGTCTGGCCGGAATTGAGCTTCGTGTCGAGGCTCAGGCGGCGCACGAGGCAGCGATAGAGCGCCGCGATCGCGATGGTGTCGTCGACCCTCGTGCAGCTATCGGCCACGCGCAGCTCCAGGGTCGGATGCTTCAGGGACGGCCGGATCACCCACCAGACATAGCTGGAATTCTCGATGGCGCGGGCGGCCACCAGCGTATCGATGTAGCGCTGATAGTCCTGTGCGCTCTCGAACAGGTCGGGGAGGCCCGTGCGCGGCAACTCGCGATAGGCCGCCAGCCGGTAGCCGAGAAGGCCCGTCCGCTGCGCCTGCCAGAACGGCGAGGAGGTGGAGAGCGCCAGCAGTAGCGGCAGATAGGGCTGGATCCGGTTCATGATATCCACGCGCATGCCCAGATCGGGCACCTCCACATGAACATGCATGCCGCACAGCACGTTGCGGCTTCCGAGCATCTGCAGGTCGTGCATCACCTTGCCGTAGCGCGGCTGCGCCGTGGGGCGCACCCGCGACCAGACGGCGAGCGGATGAGTGCCGGACGCCATGATGGACAGGTTGAAGTCGCGGGCGACCGCCCCGACGGAGGCCCTCAGACCGGCCAGTTGTGCACGGGCATCGGCGAGTTCCAGGGAAGGCTTGGTGGCGATTTCGACCTGCGGCTCCAGCATTTCGGGCTGGATATCGCCCGAAACCCGATCCCGGCAGGCAGCAAAGAACTCCTTGATCTTGCCCTTGGCGATATCCCGTCTGGGCGCATCGTTGAGGAAGTACTCTTCCTCGATGCCGAACTTGAAATCCCAGCTCATTTCCTCGTGTCCTTCTTTATTCTTCAGAAATGATCCTCGCCCATGCGGACCGGCCTGCGGCGATCGCCCAAACTCCGGCTCAATGGGGCCGGAATGGGGCGAAGCGGCGTGAAACTGCTAAGCTTTTGAGGCTAGAGGCAGATCGGCTTGAGCCGTCGTCGAACGATGAGATCAGTTCCAATCGCCGAGCACGGACTGAACGATTGCCAGTGCGGCCACAGCGGCGGTGTCGGCACGCAGGATTCGGGGCCCCAACGATACGCAAACACATCTTTCGCGGGCAGCGACAAGCGCTCTCTCCTGATCGGTAAAGCCCCCTTCGGGTCCCACAATAACAACCAGACCAGCTTGAATGTTCCCAAGCTTGGCCAAAGCCTCGACCGGGTTGGAAACGGGCGCATCCTCGTCGCAGAAGATCACCAGGCGCTCCCCGTCCAAGTTCTTGAGAAAGCGCTCTAAATCATCTTCCTCGCGCACTTCCGGTATCCACAGGATGCCGCACTGCTCGGCCGCCTCGATGGCATTGCTGCGCATCCGGTCCAGGTTGACCCGTGAACTCTGGGTCCGCTGCGTGAGAATGGGGTGGAGAACGCCTGCCCCCATCTCCACGGCCTTCTGGACCATGTAATCGAGACGGGCGTGCTTGAGGGGCGCGAAGGCATAGATGATGTCGGGTGCCGGGCTCTGCTCGCGGGTCCGCTCCATGCACACCAGATCGGCGGCCTTGCGCCCCTCCGGGGACACTTCGGCGCGCCACTCCCCGTCTCGGCCGTTGAAGATCAGGACGGAATCCCCGCCCCTCAGTCGCAGCACATTCAGCAGGTAGTTGGCCTGCCCTCGATCCAGGGCGATCCTGGCGCCGCCCTGAAGGGGCATGTCGACGAAGAGCCGGGGTGCGTTGAAATCGTATTCAGCCATGACAACCTTGCGCTGAGCCGCCCAACCTGTATCAACTTCCTCTGCCTCCAGGGAGAGGGGCGGCCGCTTTGGTCACGGGAAATTCAGGTGCCGAATGGCACAGCTTGAGCCTGAGGCGACCATTCGCCTCTTGGCCTCATGGGCCTTCACCTGATAACAGAGCGCAGGCATGCGAGACGTCGCAGGCTTTTCGAGGGAATTTTGGGCATGACGCTTATCCGTTCGCATCTTCTGGCTGCGTTTGCCGTTGCCGGCTTTTTCATGAGCACTCCTGCCTTCGCGCAGTCGAACGTCTGCCAGGAAGGGCAGAAGATCCTGCAGGAGCGGCAGAGCCTCGTGCAGCAGATCAACAAGCTGACCGACGGCGGCAAGAAGAAGCAGATCGACCCGCGCTCCGCCTGCACGGTCTTCTCCAAGCTCGTGACCAACGGCAATGCCGGTCAGAAATGGATGACCGACAACAAGGACTGGTGCCAGATCCCTGACCAGGTGGTCGAAGGCTTCGGCAAGGACCACCAGCGCTCCCAGGAGATCAAAGGCCAGGCCTGCCAGGCAGCAGCCAAGATGGCCGAGATGGAAAAGCGCGCCAAGCAGCAGGCCCAGCAAGCTCAGCAAGCCCAGCAGGGCGGCTTGGCAGGCAAGATGGGCGGCGGCCTGACCGGCACCCTCAGCGTTCCGAAGGGCGCTCTCTAAGCCTCGCACCCGACTTCCATGGAGCGCCCTACCGCACCCTCCCTGCCTGATGCCGTCAGAGGCCATTGGGCCGAGCGGTGGGCGCCGCCGTCGCTCAAGCCGTACCTGCGCCTCGCCCGGATCGAGCGCCCCATCGGCTGGTGGCTGCTGCTCCTTCCCTGCTGGTGGTCGGCGGCGCTTGCGGCGCTTCACGCGGGCCGGCCATGGCCCGATCCGCTCCATTGCCTGCTCTTCCTGATCGGGGCGGTGGCCATGCGCGGGGCAGGCTGCACCTACAACGATATTGTCGATCGCGATCTCGACACGAAGGTCGAGCGGACACGCCAGCGCCCCCTCCCCTCGGGTCAGGTCACGCTCAAGGGCGCCCTGGCCTTTCTGGTCCTCCTGGGACTCGTCGGCCTGATCGTTCTGCTCCAGTTCAACGGCTTCGCCATCGCCACCGGCTTCGCCTCGCTCGGCATCGTCGCCCTTTACCCGTTCATGAAGCGCTTCTTCTGGATGCCGCAGATCGTGCTGGGCCTCGCCTTCGCCTGGGGCGCCCTGATGGGCTGGGCCGCCGCCTTCGGGTCCTTGGATTGGGCGGCAATCCTGCTCTATCTCGGCAGCATCAGTTGGGTGGTGGGCTACGACACCATCTATGCCCTGCAGGACATCGAGGACGACGAGGTCGTCGGGATCAAGTCCTCCGCCCGCTTCTTCGGCGAGCAGGTGAAGGGTGGCATCGGCATCTGCTACGCCCTTACCGCAATCTTCCTCGCTGCCGCATTCGTGCAGGCCGGGGCGGGAATCGTCTCGTTCGCAGGCTTAGGCTTGTTCGCCCTTCACCTGGGGCGGCAGGTCGTCCGCATCGATCGCCGTGACGGCACGGGCGCGTTGCGCCTCTTCCGGTCGAACCGGGATGCGGGCCTGATCCTGTTCGCAGCCATGACCCTGGACTGCATGATCCAGCTCCCAAGACCGTTTTAAAGCATCGCACCTACCGCTCTGGAAAAGTCCGGGAATGGCAGGTGAGATATGGTATCTCCCGCCTGGAGTTCCCATCTCAGGTTCGATGCTGTCCCCTTCACCCCTTTCTCTCTCGGCCCTCGCTCCGGCCGTGCGTGATGCCGCCCGCAGGGCGGGAGACCTGGCCTTGCCCTTCTTCCGCGCCGGTGAGCAGACGGCCGCCAAGCTCTGGTACAAGGGGCAAAGCTCCCCTGTGACCGAGGCGGACATCGCCCTCGATACCTTCCTGAAGAACCGCCTCTGCGAGCTGCTGCCCGAGGCCGGCTGGCTTTCCGAGGAAACGGCCGACGATCCGGCGCGGCCCGAGCGAAGTTATGTGTGGATCGTCGATCCTATCGACGGCACACGGGCCTTTGCCTCGGGCCACCCGGACTGGGCGATCTCCATTGCCCTGGTGCGGGACGGCAAGCCCGTCCTGGGCATCCTGCATGCTCCGATCCACGACCGTCTCTATGAAGCAAGGCTCGCTGAAGGCGCATGGAGCAACGGCGTGAGGCTGCGGCTGCCCGAGGCGGCGGCCTTTCCGGGCGCGGCACGGGTGGCAGGCCCCAAGCCCCTCGTCGACCGGCTCGAGCGGCATATCAATCCCGTCGAGCGCCTGCCCAAGGTTCCGTCGCTGGCCCTCAGGCTCGCCCGGGTGGCGGACGGCTCCATCGATGTGGGCCTCGTCTCGGCTCATGCCCAGGACTGGGACATAGCCGCCGCCGATCTCATCCTGCAGGAGGCGGGAGGCCGCCTGACCGGGCTCGACGGTTCGATCCCCGTCTATAACAAGCCGACGCCCTCCCACGATGAGATGATTGCCGTTGCGTCACGGTTGCATCCTCGTGCTATTGGAGCCATGAGAGCCTGAAGCATCCTGGCTCCGTCAGCCTCAATCGTTACAACCCTCGTCAGAAGAGCCCTATCACCATGACCGACACGCCTGGCAAGCAGCTCCTGCATCTGGTTTTCGGCGGCGAGCTCACCAGCCTCGAATCCACCGAGTTCAAGGATCTCTCCAAGCTCGAGATCGTCGGGGTCTTCCCGAACTACGCCTCGGCCCATGCCGCCTGGAAAGCCAAGGCCCAGGCGACCGTGGACAATGCGCAGATGCGCTACTTCATCGTCCACCTCCATCGCCTGCTGGATCCGCAGCAGGGCTGACCCGGACACGATGGGTCTCGTCAAGCGCATCACCCGCTCCCGTGCGGTGCAGGAAGCCATCGGGTTTTTGGTGGCGGCCTATCTCAAGCTCGTGCAGCGCACGAACCGGTTCGTCATGGAGCCGGCTGATGCCTATGACCGGATCGACATGCCCGTGATCGCCGCCATGTGGCACGGGCAGCATTTCATGATCCACTTCGCCAAGCGGCAGCAGGACAGGGCCGCAAGCCTCGTCTCCCGCTCAGGGGACGGCGAGTTCAATGCCATTGCCCTGCGCCACCTCGGGGTCCGGGCCATCCGCGGCTCGGGCGCGCGCGGCCGGGACATCCGCAAGAAGGGCGGCGCCCAGGCCCTGCGCGCCATGCTGCGGGCCTTGAGCGAAGGCGAGATGGTGGTGATGACCGCCGACATCCCGAAGATTTCCCGGGTGTGCGGCCAGGGCATCGTCACCCTCGCGCAGCTGTCCGGACGGCCGATCGTGCCCGTGGCCGTGGTCACGAGCCGCCGCATCGATTTCAACAGCTGGGATCGGGCCAGCATCGGCCTGCCCTTCGGCCGGGGCGCCATTGTGCTGGGCGAACCTGTCCCGGTACCAAGGGACGCGGACGAGCACGCGCTCGAGCGCCTGAGGCAGCTTGTTGAGCGGGAGCTGGATCGGGTTCACGAGCGAGCCTATGCCCTTGTCGGCTCCAGAGATCCGGGAGCCAAGGCCAGCACCATGCTTGCGGGAGGCTCCCGGGCATGAGCCTGCCGTTCGTTTTCAGGACCTATCGCACCCTCGTGTCCATCCTGGAGCCCGCCGTTCTGGGCCTCCTCTATTGGCGTCAGAGCAAGGGTCGCGAGGACAAGACCCGGCTCGGCGAGCGCCAGGGCCATCCCAGCAGGCAGCGGCCCAAGGGCCACCTGATCTGGGTCCATGGGGCCAGCATCGGCGAAACCCTGTCCCTCCTGCCGGTCGTGGAGCGCATGACGCAACGCGGTCTCTCCGTCCTGGTGACCTCGGGAACCAAGACCTCGGCCGCCCTGATCGCCCGGCGTCTCCCGCCTGGCGCCGTGCATCAGTTTGTGCCTCTCGACGTGCCACGTTATATAAGGCGCTTTCTGGATCACTGGCAGCCGGACTTGGCCCTTATCGCTGAATCGGAAATCTGGCCCAACACGATCATGGCGCTCTCGGAGCGGGACATCCCGCTCGTCATGGTCAACGGCCGCATGTCGGATCGCTCATACCGGCGCTGGCAGAAGATGCCAGGCATCATCAGGGGGCTTCTGGAGCGCTTCGCCCTCTGCCTGACCCAGACCGCCGAGGATGCGGAGCGGCTGGCGCGGCTGGGCGCGCCCCGCGTGGTCGTGACCGGCAACATCAAGTTCGATGCCGCCCCACCGCCCGCCGATCCGCGGGTGGTGGCGCAGCTCTCAGGACTGATCGCAGGACGCCCGGTCTGGCTTGCCGCCAGCACCCATCAGGGCGAGGAAAGCGCCATCATCGCCGTTCACCGCGCCCTGGCGAAACGCCACCCCCATCTCCTGACCATCATCGCTCCGCGCCATCCGCACCGGGGACCCGAGGTTGCTGCCCTCGCGGGTCAGTCGGGTTTGCGGGCGGGGCGCCGCTCGCAAGGGATTCATCCCGACCGGGCGACGGACGTCTATGTGGTCGACACCGTGGGCGAGATGGGGCTGTTCTACCGGCTCTCCCCCATCGTCCTTGTGGGCGGAACACTTGTGCCGATCGGCGGGCACAACCCCATCGAGCCCGCCAAGCTGGGAGCCGCCATCCTGCACGGCCCCCATGTTCATTCGGCTGTCGAGATCTACGACGCCCTCGACCGGTCCCGCGGCGCTCTCATGGTGAAGGACAGCAGCAGCCTGGCGCGGGCGGTGAGCGAAATGCTCGGCAACGCCGCCCTGACCCGGGATATGGCCCGCGCCGCCGGAGATGCGGTGCAGGCGCTGGGCGGTGCTGTGGATCGCACGATGCAATCCGTCGAGCCCTTCATCGTGCAGGCCAAGCTTGGAGCCCGCCGCTGATGCGCGCTCCGCGCTTCTGGTGGCAACCCTCCCCTTCGCTGCAGGCGAACCTGCTGCGCCCGGTCGGCCTGATCTACGGTTCCGTTGCGGCAGGCCGGATGAAACGGCGCGGAGAGCTGGCGGAACTGCCCGTCATCTGCATCGGCAACTTCACGGCCGGCGGAGCCGGCAAGACACCGACCGCCGTTGCGGTTGCTGCGATGCTGGATGCGGCGGGCGAGAGTCCGGCCTTCCTGTCGCGAGGCTATGGCGGCCGTCTTGCGGGGCCGGTCAGGGTCCAGCCGCAGCACGGGTCTGCCGATATAGGCGACGAGCCTGTTCTTCTGTCCCGAACGGCCAGGACGATCGTGTCCCGCTCCCGCCCGGCCGGAGCGCGGCTCGCCTACGAGATCGGCGCGACGGTCGTCATCATGGACGACGGGCTCCAGAACCCGTCGCTGATCAAGGACTGCGCCATCGCGGTCGTCGACGGAGCTACGGGAATCGGCAACGGGCTGCCCCTGCCGGCCGGACCTCTGCGGGCGCCCATGGAGACTCAATGGCCTCTGGTCGATGCCGTGGTGGTGATCGGTGACGGCGAGCCGGGACGGCGGACAGCCCTGGAGGCTGACGAACATGGCAAACGCGTCTTCACGGCATCGCTCGAGCCGACGCCGGAAGCCGCCGAGACGCTCAGGGGCCGGAGGGTCATGGCCTTTGCCGGCATCGGGCGGCCGGAGAAGTTCTTCGACACCCTTCATGCATGCGGTGCCATCGTGGACGTGACGCATGCCTTTCCCGACCACCATCCCTTCAAGCCTGAGGAGGTGGCCGCCTTGCGGCAGGAGGCTGAAACTCTCGGGCTCCTGCCCGTCACGACGGAAAAAGATCTCGTGCGGATTGCCGATCCTGCGGCTGCATGGCCGAACCTGATGGCGCTGCCGGTGCGGCTCCGGATCGAGAACGAGACGGGCCTTCGCAACCTGCTCATGCGGCGCATCAACGAGAGGCGCCTGCGGGTTGTGTGACGCGCGCCCTACTTCCCGGCCGCGTCCTGCCCGGTGATGCGCATCATCACCGCCTCGGGCGAGGCATAGGCCTCCTGGCGCTCGACACTCCAGTACTTCAGTTCGTCCAGGGGGATCTGGGCCCCCGTCACCGCGCAGCGCACATAGGCTCCGGGCTTCACCACCCGAAGATTGCTGTCGAGGTATTGCACGACGGCCTCGCCGCCGCTGCGTTCGAACTTGTTCAACATGAATGACATCGAAGAAATGCGTTGCGCTTGTCCCTCACATAAGGACTGCGCCGGCGGATTGCCAACCTTATTCAGAACAGGGCGCCCTGCTCCTCCGCCACCACGATCCTCGACTTCACGGGTCGCGGACGCGACCCGAAGCGCCCGCCGGTGGCATCGGCCTTGCCGTCGGCGAATTCGATCACCAGGGACTGACCGTCCTGCACGGTCTCGGCGGAATTCATGGGCCGCCCTTCCGCATCGCGCACGAGAGCAAAGCCGCGCTTGAGCACGGACTTGTAGCTCAGGCTCTCAAAAAGCTTGGAGGCTGCATCGAGCTGCTTGGCCTTGCGGGTGATCTGTCCCTCGAGAGCCGGCCCGAGCCGCTCGGCGAGGCTCTTCATTACCTCATTCATCCGAGCGATCCGCGTTCGCTCGGTGCGCAGCAGAGTCTCACGGGAGACCACGAGACGGCGCCCGATTTGCTTGAGGCTCTCCTCGCGCAGGAGGATGGAGCGGCAGACCGCATTGTGGGGGCGCGGTCCCACCGCATCGAGGCGGGCGCGCATGCGGGCCACGTTCGCCACCGGCGACACATGGGCGAGCTGGCGCGCCACCTTGAGCAGCCGCTCCTCGTGCCCGCGGGCATTGCGGGAGAGCGCCGGATAGAGCTTGGTGGCGGCGAGGTCCAGCCGCTGGCGCTTGGGCGAGAACAGCGCCTCCGCGCTGGGCATGGCCCGGGTCGTGGCGCGCAGGTCAGAGCGCCGCCGCTCGACGAGCCTGAGCGCCGCCTCCACGTGACGGCGGGACAGATCGTTGACGGCTGCCATGAGCTCGACGCGCACCGGCACCACCATTTCGGCAGCCCCGGTGGGCGTCGGAGCGCGAACGTCGGAGGCATGGTCGATCAGCGTGGTATCGGTCTCGTGGCCGACCGCCGAGACGAGCGGGATGGCGCTCTCGGCGGCGGCGCGCACCACGATCTCTTCATTGAAGCCCCACAGGTCCTCGATGGAGCCGCCGCCGCGGGCGACGATCAGCACGTCGGGGCGCGGGATCCGTCCGCCCGGTTCGAGCGCGTTGAAGCCCCGGATGGCGGCGGCGACCTCCGCCGCGCAGGTCTCGCCCTGCACGCGCACCGGCCACACCAGCACGCGGCGGGGAAACCGGTCCTCCAGCCGGTGGAGGATGTCGCGGATCACGGCACCCGTCGGGGACGTCACGACGCCGACCACCTGCGGCAGGAACGGCAGGCGCCGCTTGCGCTCCGGAGCGAAGAGCCCCTCCGCATTGAGCTTGCGGCGGCGCTCTTCCAGCAGCGCCATGAGCGCGCCGATGCCTGCAGGCTCCAGGCTCTCGACCACGATCTGGTACTTGGACGAGCCCGGGAAGGTGGTGATTCGCCCGGTGGCGATGACCTCCATCCCCTCCTCGGGCCGGATCCTCAGCTTGGAGAAGGCCCCCTTCCAGATCACCGCATCGATGCGGGCATTCTGGTCCTTGATGCAGAAATAGGCATGGCCCGACGAATGCGGCCCCCGGTACCCCGACACCTCGCCCCGCAGGCGCACATGGCCGAACGCATCCTCCAGGGTGCGCTTGAGGGCGCCCGCGAGGTCGGACACCGACCATTCCTGGGCATTCGAGGGGGCTTTGTCTGCGAACATGACGTGAACCTACCCCGTGCCGCGGGGGCCTGCCAAGGGCACGGGCGCAACAGGCGGCGCCAACGGCACGCTATCCACTGTGCATTTCGCCGCGCCCTGCGAAAGACCCCAGGCTGCGCAGTTTCCGGGTAGGCGAAGAGCTTGAGAGCCGCTAAGAGCGCGGGCACCACAGGGAGGCAAGCCCATGAACATTCTTCTCATCGGTTCCGGCGGACGGGAGCATGCCTTGGCCCGCAGCCTCCAGGCGAGTGCTCTCTGCGACAAGCTCCTCATCGCCCCCGGCAATCCCGGCACGGCGCAGCACGGCACCAATGCGGCCCTGGACGTCACGGACCATCAGGCTGTGATCGATTTCTGCCGGGTGATGAATGTCGGTTTCGTGGTGGTCGGGCCTGAGGCACCCCTCGTGGCAGGCCTCGTGGACGACCTGAAGGCCGCCGGCATCAAGGCCTTCGGGCCGAGCAAGGCCGCCGCCCAGCTCGAGGGCTCCAAGGCCTTCACCAAGGATCTCTGCGCCGCGTTCGACATTCCGACCGCCGCCTACCGGCGCTTCACCGATGCGGAGATGGCGAAGGCCTATGTGCGCAGCTACGGCGTGCCGATCGTGGTGAAGGCTGACGGCCTTGCCGCCGGCAAGGGCGTGGTGGTCGCCATGTCGTTCGAGGAGGCGGAGGACGCCATCGACATGATGATCGGCGGCGGTCTCGGTGCTGCCGGAGCCGAGGTGGTGATCGAAGCCTTTCTCGAAGGCGAGGAGGCAAGCTTCTTCGCCCTCTGCGACGGCACCCGTGCGATCCCCTTCGGCACGGCCCAGGACCACAAGCGCGTGTTCGATGGCGACAAGGGCCCGAACACCGGCGGCATGGGCGCCTATTCGCCCGCCGCCGTGCTGACGCCGGAGCTGCAGGCACGCGTCATGCGGGAGATCATCGAGCCGACCCTTGCGGGAATGAAGGCTCGCGGCATGCCTTACACGGGCATTCTCTATGCCGGGCTGATGCTCACCAAGGATGGGCCGCAGCTCATCGAGTACAATGCGCGCCTCGGCGACCCGGAGACCCAGGTGCTGCTGCCGCGCCTCAGATCCGACCTCCTCCCTGCCCTGCTGGCCGCCTGCGACGGCATGCTGAACAGCATCTCCCTGCAATGGTCTGATGCGGCGGCGCTCACCGTCGTGATGGCGGCGAAGGGCTATCCGGGCGCGGTCGAGAAGGGCTCGGAGGTCAGGGGCATCGACCGGGCCGAGGAACTCAACGACGTGATCGTCTTCCATGCCGGCACGAGGCAGGACGGTGACCGCATCCTTTCCAGCGGCGGCCGGGTGCTCAACGTGACTGCGCTCGGCTCCACCATCGCCGAGGCCCAGAAGAAGGCCTATGAGGCCGTGGATCGGATCGACTGGCCCGAGGGATTCTGCCGCCACGACATCGGCTGGCGGGCCGTGGAGCGCGAACGGCAATAGCTTGCTACCCCTATTGACTGATGACGTTAGGTAAGTTTTCTCTCGTTAGGGTTGCGCCCCATTTTCCGGAGCCAACCCATCAATTTCGAGGATCGGCGCTCTAGCTTAATGTCGGGGCCATTCCACAACACACGAGCGGCTGACCATGAGCGACGATCTCTTTCCCGGTTTCGAGAGCCACTGGATCGACACTGAGGTCGGACGCGTCTTCGCGCGCAGCAAGGGCACCGGACAGCCGCTGGTCCTGCTGCACGGTTTTCCGCAGACGCACGTCATGTGGCACCATCTGGCGCCGGCGCTCGCCGAGACCCACACGGTCGTGTGCATGGACCTGCGCGGCTATGGCTGGTCCACGGCACCGAGAGGCGATGCCAAGCACGAGACCTATTCCAAGCGCGCCATGGGCCGGGACGTGATCGAGGTCATGGAAGCCTTGGGCCATGTGCATTTCGCCGTAGCGGGACATGATCGCGGCGCGCGCGTCGGCTACCGGCTCGCCCTGGATCATCCCGGTCGGGTCGAGCGCCTCGCGCTCCTCGATATCCTGCCGACCTACCATGTGTGGGAGCAGATGCGGGCGGGTGCGATTCCCGAGGCCCACTGGGGCTATCTCTCGCAAGCCCAACCGGAGGAGGAGATCGGGCGCGATCCGATCCCCTACTTCGAAGGGCTGATGCGGCTGTGGTCTGCTGCGGGCGACCTCGGTGCCTTCGATCACCGCGCGCTGGAATCCTACTGGCAGAGCTGCAACGAGCCCACGCGCATCCACGCCTTCTGCGAGGATTACCGCGCTGGCGCCACGCGCGACATCGAAGCCGATGAGGCCGACCTTGCAGCCGGCAAGACGATCACCTGCCCGACATACGTGATCTGGAGCGACTTCTATCTCGTCAGCGGCCCGATGGGGCAGAACCAGAAGCCTCTCGATGTCTGGCGCCGGAGCTTCGCCCCGAAGGCGAACGGCATCGGCGTGACGTCAGGGCATTTCGTGGCGGAGGAGAACCCGAGCGCGACCCTGGAGGCGCTGCAGGCTTTCCTGCAAAGCTGAAGTCCAACGATCGCATCGACCCGTCAGGCATTGCGGGAGGAACCTGTCATGCAAGCGGCACGTTCACCGCTGCATACGGGATCCCTTTCATGGCCAAGCATATCTCGGACCAGCCGAACTCACAGGACCTATCCTCCGAGACGGAAGTCATTCCGATCGTGGAAGAGGAGCTGCGCCTCGACAAACGAATGGTCACAACAGGCAAGGTTCGCGTCCGGACAAGCGTCGATATCGAGACGGAAATGGTCAAGGCCACGCTCGAGGGCGAGACTGTCGAGGTGACTCGCGTTCCCATCGACCGGATCGTCGATCACGCTCCCGACATCCGCACCGAGGACGACGTGACGATCATTCCCATCCTCGAGGAAGTCCTCGTCGTCGAGAAGCGTCTCGTCCTGAAAGAGGAACTGCACGTCCACAGGCGCAGAACCACTGAAGATGTCGAAACTCCGGTGGAGCTTCGCAAGCAGCGCGCCGTGATCGAGCGCGTGCCGGCCGAGGATGGCACGGACTCCACATCGTGAATTTGCGCCGTGAGCATCGCGTTGTTGGGAACGAAGTCTACGAGCAGCAATTGATAGGTCAATGCGTCTGATGCCGCGATGTTTGCAGTAATGCGGCACAGCTGCCCTGAAGCACCTGAAACGCATAGCAACCGTGCCGTTCTACGCGGCCCATGGAGATTTTGTGCAATGGCCAAGACCGTAACCTGCCTTTTCGGCAGCGACTCTCAAGCTTCATCCATCGTCCGCGAGCTGGAGCAATCGGGCATCTCGCAGGGCAAGATCTGCCTGTTCACGGCTTCCGGCGACAATCGCACGTGGGACGGCGCCAGCAGCTTCGACGAGAGCTCCAGCGGATCGCATCACGACCGCGTCGAGAACTACCTGACCACGAACGGCGTGCCGCACGATGACGCCCGCGCCTATGCGGAAGGCGTACGCCGCGGCCACGCCCTCGTTGCCGTGCGCTGCGATGATGACGAGGTCGACCGCGTGGTCGACATCCTCGACGACGACGATGTTCTCGACCTCGACGAGCGGCAGGATGCCTGGCGGTCGGAAGGCTGGAGCCACCAGGGTTCGGGCGTCGCCGATCTGGGAGGCACGGCAACGACCTCAGCCGGCATGCTGGGCACCGGCCAGACCGGCAGCAGCGCCATGACCGGTCGCGAAAGCCTTCAGGATGATCGCATGCACGCTCAGGGCCGCAGCTCGGAGGGCGACGAGGTCATTCCCATCGCCGAGGAAGAGCTGCATGTGGGTAAGCGCGAGGTCAGCCATGGCCGCGTCCGCATCCGCTCCCACGTGACCGAGCGCCCTGTGCAGGAGCAGGTCTCTCTCAGGGAAGAACACGTTTCCGTCGAACGCCGTCCGGCCGAAGGCACCCTGCGCACCGGCTCGGTGAACGATGGCGACCTCTTCCGTGAGCGCTCCATTGAGATGGAGGAGCGGGCCGAAGAGGCTGTCGTGTCGAAGGAAGCCCGTGTGGTCGAGGAAGTGGTGGTGCGCAAGAACGCCGATCAGCGCACGGAAACGGTCTCCGACACGGTGCGCAAGACCGAGGTCGAGGTCGACGACGACCGCAGCACCGGCGTCACGCGCACCGGCACTACGGATAAGAACCGCTAAAACTGACCTAAGGTAAGGATCAAAGCCCGGAGCATCCCGCTTCCGGGCTTTTTCTTCGGCCTCCTGTCCTATGACTGATCGCATGAGGTCTGAAGGAAAACGGCACCCTCCCAAGTGGGTAAAGCACGCCCCCGTGCGCCATCGCACAGCGCTTTAATGTTGCAGCAATATATGACGAAAGATACGCTATACAGTTGCTGACCACTTAGGATAGGGCGGAAAATGGGAAACAACATCGACAGCTATATCAACCTGAGGTCCACAGGGAACAGCGGCGCTCTCACCCACTACGCCGATGGCCGCTTCCTGTCGGTATGGACGGATTTCGACAGGAGCGGCGGTGCCTACGTCTACGGCAAGCTCTTCAATGCTGATGGCACAGCCGCGGGCAACCACTTCCTGATCGATCACGCTGCGAGCGCGTCCTATCGCGAGATTACCGCCGAAACCCTGTCCGATGGTCGGACCATCGTGGCCTGGGTGAAGAGCGATGGCTCAGGTTCGGCAGTTGTCGGCAAAGTGTTGAGCACAAGCTTCGCACCCTCCAGCACCCTGCTGACGCTCAGCCCGAATGCGGAAGCAGAGGACGCTCCTCAACTCCACGCCTCACCAGACGGCGGTTTCGCCGTGCTCTACCGTGGATCAGCTACTTTCGAGGGACAGCCTTTCACCGGAGTGATCGGACATTCTCTTGCTCCTGAAGGTGCGAACTGGACAACGACTTATCATGGCGGATTGAACGATCTACCGAACAATGGGAGCAACGCCACGACGGTCCTGGGAGATGGAACATGTGTCATTGCCTTGTCGGTTCCGATTGATAATGGAACCGGAACCAATGTCGGCGTTCTCATTCCCGGGAATGACGGAAACTGGACTCCAGTTCTGATCGATGATGTTCCGGGAGTCGTGAGTGGGATCAATCCAGCCATTGGCGCCATTGGCACGAACCGGTTCGTCGTAGCGTGGGAAGATGTCGAGGGACAAAACCGTGTCATGCGCGCGCAGGCGATGGACAGCACGGGCACGAAGATCGGGAATCCCATCACGTTCACCAAACCTCCTGGCACGCTTGAGGGCACTCCCGTCATCAAGCAACTCGCCAATGGCGGTTTCGCGATCGCATTCGTCGTCGAGACAAATGGCGACGAGAACCTGTACGCCGCTGCTGCCAATGCTAACGGCGAAATCACTCTGCAAACGACGAGCGTCGGCACCAACACAGCCGGCGACCAGTGGGATCCGTCCATCACTGCTTTGTCAGGCAATACATATGCGGTGAGCTGGCAGAGCAATGGCGAGAGCGGCCACAGTAATCAATACATGGTCGAGGTAATCGGCCGGGAAGCGCAGGATGTCACGACCGTGATCACTCCCGGGGGTGGCGGCGAACCGCCACAACCTCCCCTTCCTCCATCCCAGCCCTCCACCACCTGGACCGGCACGGAAGGCAATGATACCCGCATCGGCGGCGCCTCGTCCGAAACATTTTATGGCCTGGGCGGCAAGGACAACATCTCTGGCGCAGGCGGCAACGACAGCATCGATGGCGGCAAAGGCAACGACAGGATCCGTGGCGGGTTGGGCAACGACACGCTGAAGGGCAGCGAGGGGTTCGACGTCTTCATCTTCGACACCAAGCCCAACAAGTCCACGAAAAAGGACAAGATCTTGGATTTCCACTGGGCCTTCAACAGCATCTGGCTCGACAACAAGGTCTTCACCAAGCTGGGCAATAAGGGATCGGAGAAGAGCCCGGCACAGATGAAGAAGTCGTACTTCGCCATGGAGAAGGCCAAGGACAAAGACGACTACATCATCTACAGCAAGAAGAAAGGTGTCATCTATTACGATGCCGACGGCTCAGGCTCGAAGTTCAAGGCGGTTGAAATCGCCGCCCTGAAAGCGGGTCAAAAGCTGATCTGGGACAATTTCTACGTGATCTAGCGCCGGCCCTCGAAGAACTCCCGCAGCAGCACAGCCGCCTCGCTTTCGCGGATGCCGCCATAGACCTCCGGGGCGTGGTGGCAGGTCGGCTGGTCGAAGAAGCGCACGCCGCTGTCCACCGCGCCGCCCTTGGGGTCGTGCGCGGCGTAATAGACCCGCCGGATGCGGGCAAAGGAGATCGCTCCGGCGCACATGGTGCAGGGCTCGAGCGTGACGTAGAGATCGCAGCCGGTGAGCCGCTCGTCGTCGAGGGCTTGGCAGGCCCGGCGGATGGCGAGCATCTCGGCGTGGGCGGAAGGGTCGCGCAGCTCTCGCGGTCGGTTGCCGGCCGAGGCGACGATGCGCCCGTCCCTGACGATGACGGCCCCGACCGGCACCTCCCCGCGCGCGGCAGCGGCACGGGCCTCGTCGAAGGCCACGCTCATGGGATCGGCCTGTTCCGGATCAAGCGGCTTGTGATCGGCGTTGTCCATCAGTCTCGTGGTTCCCATTGCTTTCGTTGATTCCTTGGCCCTCGCTTCTCTTGAGCACCTCTGCTATCAGGCTCCCATGACCGACAGCAACGACGATAATCGCAGGGGCCGTCCGCCGGGACGCTCCGACCGTGGCCGCCCCTCGTCCGGCGACCGCCCGCGCAAGCCCCGCGAAGGCGGCGAGCGCCCCTTCCGCGCCCGAGGCGACGACGACCGCCCGCGCAAGCCTCGTGACGCCGGAGACAAGCCGTTCCGCAGCCGCGATGGGGACAAACCCTTCCGTCCAAGGCCTGAGGGCGGCGCCCGTCCCTTCCGCAGCCGGGACAGCGACGACCGTCCGCGCCGTTCCGAGGGCGGCGACAAGCCGTTCCGCGCCCGCAGCGCCGGGGACAAGCCGTTCCGCCCGCGCGGCGAAGGTGGCGACAAGCCCTTCCGTCCGCGTCGTGAGGATGGTGACCGCCCCTTCCGGGGCCGTGGCGGCGACGAGCGTCCGCGCCGCTTCGACCGCTCCGCTGAGGATCGCCCGCGCCGCGCCCGCGAGGAGCAGCCCGCCGTTCAGGCCGAGCCTCAGGAGCCGGTCGAAGACCGCATCGCCAAGGTGATCGCCCGGGCGGGCATCGCTTCCCGCCGCGACGTGGAAGCGATGATCGCGGAAGGCCGCGTCACCCTCAACGGCAAGGTGCTGGACTCTCCTGCGGTCAACGTGACGGCGGCCGACATGATCACCGTGGACGGCGAGCCCCTGCCCGCCAAGGAGCGCACGCGCCTGTGGCTCTTCCACAAGCCGCGCGGCCTCGTGACCACGGCCAAGGACCCGGAGGGACGCCCCACGGTGTTCGACAACCTGCCGGAGGATCTGCCCCGCGTGGTGGCGATCGGGCGCCTCGACATCAACACGGAAGGCCTGCTGCTGCTCACCAATGACGGCGGGCTGGCCCGCGTCATCGCCCACCCGGACACCGGCTGGCTGCGCCGCTACAAGGTGCGCGCCCATGGCGAGGTGAACCAGGCGGATCTGGACAAGCTTCGCGACGGCATCTCCATCGACGGGATCGACTACGGCCCCATCGAGGCGCGCCTCGACCGGCTGCAGGGCGACAACGCCTGGATCACCATGGGCCTGCGCGAAGGCAAGAACCGCGAGATCAAGCGCATCCTGGAGCATATGGGCCTGCAGGTGAACCGCCTGATCCGCATGTCCTTCGGCCCGTTCCAGCTCGGCGATCTCGAGGTCGGCCTCGTGGAAGAGGTGCGCACCAGGGTGCTGAAGGATCAGCTCGGCGAAGCGCTGGCTACCGAAGCCGGTGTCGATTTCGAGAGCCCCGTGCGCGAGCCCATCGCGCCCTTCGGCTCCTCGAAGAAGGAACAGGAGCGCGACGAGCGTCCTGCTCGGTCCCCGCGCGGCCGCGATGACGAGCGCCCGCGCCGCCGTCGCGACGATGACGAACGGCCGTTCCGCGCCCGTGACGGCGAACGTCGCGGCCGCGACGAGGAGCCCGAAAAGCGCCCCTCCCGCCTCGACCCCAAGCGCAGCGTGTGGCGCGCCGGCGAGACCGACGAGGATGCACCAAGCAAGAAGATGCCCCGCCGGGGCGCCGATCCGCGCGAAGCCCGTGCTGTGTCCGGGGAGCGTCAGCGCGAACGTGTGGGCGCGATTACCTCCAAGGAAGGCCGCAAGGTCCGGGTGGAGCGCCTGGTGCGCCAGCCGCAGGAAGAGGAGGCACCCGCTCCGCGCAGGGGTCGTGGCGGTGCTGGCAGCGAGGAGCGCCCTCGTCGCCGTGACGATCGCGATGCGGCTCCGGCCCGTCGCGGGCGTGAGGCCGCAGCCCGTCCAAGCCGCGACGACGACCGCCCGCGCCGTCCGGCAGGCGACAGGCCGTTCCGCTCCCGCGACGAGGGTTCCGAGGATCGTCCGCGCAGGCCCCAGGGCGACCGCCCCTTCCGTTCGCGCGAAGGTGGCGCGGACCGCCCTGGCAGGCCGCAAGGAGATCGGCCGTTCCGCTCCCGTGAGGGCGGCGATGACCGCCCTCGCCGCTCCGAGGGAGACCGTCCGTTCCGCGCCCGCGGCGACGATGACCGTCCCCGTCGCGGCCCTCCGTGGGGCGATGGTCCCTCGCGCGGCGGGCCGAGAGGCGGCGCCGGCGGCGGCTTCAAGAGCGGTCCCAGGGGCGCCTCCAAGGGCGGTGCCTCGAAGGGCGGCTTCAAAGGCGGTTCCAAGGGCGGCCCGCGCGGTCGCCGCTAAGGGAGCATGAGGAAAAACCGACCTCGCCCTGAGAAGCTGCGTTAGAGGCCTCAAGCCGGGCTGGCTCCCTATGCGGCCTTGCCCCAGGCCCTCATCCTGAGGAGGTCACGGAAGTGACCGTCCTGAAGGACGAGGGCGCCTCCAGCACGCACTGGATCCTCCTTCGAGACGCAGCTTCGCTGCTCCTCAGGATGGGGGCGGTGCGTTACAATCCAGACCCTTAGAATGAGGCTCAATGTGAGCTTTGCGAGACTCTCTTCATGAGGTTTGAACCATGAGAATCGTGGGCGGGCGCTGGCGCGGCCGCTCGCTGAAGGGGCCGAGTTCGGACGCCATCCGCCCGACCTCGGACCGCCTGCGCGAGACGCTCTTCAACATCCTCCAGCATTCCTACGACGACCCCATCGAGGGCGCGCGCGTGCTCGACCTGTTCGCCGGCACCGGCGCCCTGGGGCTGGAGGCGCTCTCCCGCGGTGCCGCCTTCGCACTTTTCGTCGATGACGGCGCGCAGGCCCGCGGCATCATTCGCGAAAATGTTGAGGCCCTGGGCGCCGGCGGCGCCACCCGCCTCTTCCGCCGCGACGCCACCCGCATGGGCGAGGCCGCGCCCAACGCGCCCTTCTCCGTGGTGTTCTGCGACCCGCCCTACGGCAAGGACCTCGCACCCAAGGCGCTCCGCTCCTGCGCAGACGGCGGCTGGCTCGTACCGGATGCGCTCGTCATCGTGGAGGAGGCGCAGGGCGTCGAGGTCTCGCTGCCGGAGCGCTTCGAGGGGATCGAACGGCGGGATTACGGGGAGACGAAGGTGGTGTTCGGGCGTTTCAGGGGTTGAGATCGCCTGCCCACGCTCCTGCAACAAGACGGTTGTCCTATTGCTGATTTTGCATAACATTGCGTCACCACGCCATGAGGCACTATTCTTGCACTCACAATGGGGGCTGCGATGGCAAAACCGTTTTTCTGGGGCTCTCAGATCCCGTTTTCGTCTGCCGTTGGCAACCCTCATGTGACGGCGCTCAGCAACGGCACCTTCCTTGTCGTTGGCAAGACAGATCCAGCGACGCCGAACATGAAGATGAGGGCCTGGATCTACAATGCGGATGGCTCACTGAAGGAAGAGAAGATTCTTGAGTCCGCATATTATCCAGGCTTCTGGGAGAACCTGGTGCATGGCGCGAGCAGTCATTCTGTCGTAGAACTTCCAGACGGCCGCATTGCCCTGAACTGGTCGATCGTATCCAGCGCTCCCGGACACACCGGAGCATGGATGGGACTCTATGGAAGCGATTTAAAGCCGATTGGAAAGCCCATTCCTGTTGCCGGCATCCATGGCGATCCCCAAAGCCAGGGTGGAGAGTACAAAGCGGACGATGCCATCGGTCTCAGCGACGGAAGCGTCATTGTCACCTACCGCAGCCTGGGGGGCGATGCCTTTCTGCGCATCCTAAGCCCCACTGGCGTTGTCTCGGAGCCCTATCCCTTCGCACAGACTCCCTTCTCCACGCGCACAGAAGGTTTTGGATCCGTCGTTAGCTTGGCTGCCCTCTCCGATGGAAAGGTTGCCATTGCCCTTCGTAACAGCGATACGAGCTTTCAAGTTTTCATCCTCGATCCCGCGAACGAGACCGGCCCTATCCCTTTAGCGCCGATCTTCAGCGGCACGGCAGCCAACATTAGAGAACGCGATATCAAGATCACCGCTCTGAAGGAGGGCGGGTTTGTTGTGGGCTGGACTGAAATGGGCAACCTCGATCAGCCTGCATACATCCCGTACGTGCAAGCCTTCAATGATCAGGCGAAGCCTATAGGCAGTAAGATCCCTGTTGCCGCTGGTTCGTACGATTGGGCGGCCCTGCCGGATGTGGTGGCCGTGCCCAATGGCGACTTCGCTGCCGCATATAAAAAAGCGACAAGAATCGATGGAGGCGTTGCGGTCTCCGACGTTTATCTCTCCATCTTCAACCCCGAAAAGGGGCGTATCAGTGAAGAGATGATGCTGAACGAGGCCGTGACAGCGGGATCGTTCGACCTCCAGGGCCTATCCGTGTTGAGGGATGGACGGATCGTTGTTCAATTCTCCGGAGGCATTCAGATCGTCGACCCGCGGCAGGCTGGCCAAGCTGTGATCGGCACCGGCTCTGACGATCAGTATATCGGCTCCGCCTTCGGAGATGCCATGAGCGGGGCGGCTGGATCGGATCGCCTGCGCGGCGAAGGCGGCAACGACACGCTGGATGGCGGCGCAGGTGCCGACATCCTGAACGGCGGCGACGGCTTCGACTTTGTATCGTTTGCCAGCTCCGTTGCGGGCGTGAGCGCCAGCCTTGCGGATCCCTCCGGGGATGGTGCCGGCGACACATGGATTTCCATCGAAGGCATTATCGGTTCGAACCATGCCGATATCCTGACAGGCAGCGGCGCCGCACAGCTGCAAGGCGGCGCGGGTCATGACGCCTACAAAGTGCGATCAGGCGACGTGGTAGCGGAGAGTGCAGGCGGCGGACGTGACACGGTGCTGGCCTCCTCGTCCTACACCCTATCAGCTTCTGCCGAGGTGGAGGTGCTCAAGCTCTCTGGCGTATCGTCCAAGAGGTCAGCCAACCTGACCGGCTCGGACAGTGACAACGAGATCACAGGCCACACGGGCAAGAACACGCTCAAGGGCCAAGGCGGCAACGATGTGCTGAAAGCCTCTTCCGGCAACGATGTGCTGAAAGCCTCTTCCGGCAACGATGCTTTGTATGGCGGCTCAGGCTCCGACAAGCTCTACGGCGGCACCGGCAACGACAAGCTCTATGGCGGCACAGGCACGGGCAAGGACGTGTTCGTGTTCGACACCAAGCCCAGCAAGAGCACAAATGTCGATCGGATCTACGACTTCAACACGAAGTACGACTCGTTCCAGCTCGAGGACAAGATTTTCACGAAACTCGGCAAGGGATCGACGAAGGGCGTGAAGTTCAAGTCCGACATGTTCGTGAAAGGCAAGGCCGCGCAGGATCTGGAGGACCGGATCATCTACGACAAGGAAACCGGCGCGCTCTACTACGACAAGGATGGAACCGGCTCGGCCGCGCAGGTGAAGATCGCCACCCTCAACAAGAACCTCAAGATCTACTCTCACGATTTCTACGTAATCTGAACGGCATGGAGTGCAGTCCCTCACATCCCAGGCCGTCATCCCGGGGCCGCGCAGCGGAGCCCGGGACATAACCGCCGACGGTGCATAATGAGGCACAAAGCTGATCGCCTCTTCTTGAAATGTGATGTTCATGGATCCCCGCCTTCGCGGGGATGACAGGGGGAGCGCCAGGTCTCCTCCCGCGTCATTTGCCCTCCCCTGCCCCGACCGCTATACCGCCGTTGTCCCATCGCGGAGGAAGGGCTCATCATGAAAGCGGTACTCTTCGAGCAGTTCGGCCAGCCGCCACGCGTGCAGAACGTTCCGGATCCGACGCCTTCAGCGGAAGGGGTTGTGATCAAGGTGGAGGCAACGGGCCTTTGCCGGAGCGACTGGCACGGCTGGATGGGGCATGATTCCGACGTGGTCCTGCCGCATGTGCCAGGCCACGAACTCGCCGGCACGGTGCTTGCCGCTGGCAGGCAGGTCACGCGCTGGAAGAAGGGCGACCGCGTCACGGTGCCGTTCGTCGGCGGATGCGGCCACTGTCATGAATGCAATTCCGGCAACCATCAGGTCTGCGAGCAGCAGTTCCAGCCGGGCTTCACGGCCTGGGGATCCTTCGCGGAATACGTGGCGGTGGATTTCGCCGATACGAACCTTGTCATGCTTCCCGAGGAACTCGACTTCGCCACTGCCGCGAGCCTCGGCTGCCGGTTTGTCACCTCGTTTCGCGCGATTGTCGACCAGGGGCGCGTGAAGCCTGGCGAATGGGTGGCCGTGCACGGCTGCGGCGGCGTCGGCCTGTCGGCGGTCATGATCGCAACCGCCATGGGGGCCAACGTGATCGCCGTCGATCTTACTGAGGAGAAGCTCGCCTTCGCGCGCGGGATGGGCGCGGTGGCGACCGTCAACGCCCGTGATGCCGCCGATGTGGTTGGCGCGGTAAAGGAGATCACCAGGGGCGGCGCGCATGTTTCCGTCGATGCTCTGGGCAGCCCGGTGACCTGCTTCAACTCCATCGCCAATCTGCGCCGCCGCGGACGCCATGTGCAGGTCGGTCTGATGGTGGGCGATCATGCCCGCACGTCCGTGCCGATGGCGCAGATCATCGCCCATGAGCTCGAGATCTACGGCAGCCACGGCATGCAGGCCTTCCGCTATCAGGACATGATGGAGATGATCCGCGCTGGAAAGCTCGCGCCCCAGAGGCTCATAGGCAAGCACCTGAGCCTGGAGGAGGCACCTGCCGCTCTCATGGCAATGGACCGGTTCGAAGGACTCGGCATCAGCGTCGTCACGCGGTTCTGAGAATGACCTGCGCCTGCCACAGCCACCATGCCGTCACCGGCCTTGTGCCGGTGATCTCGGTTCGTGAGGCGCCACGCACAAGCGGATCGGGACGGTCGGGACGAGCCCGGCCATGACGTGAAGGCCGCAACACGGTCATCGCCCCATAGGGCAATGGAGATGGCGATCAGGCCTTCGGTCCTGCATTCACGGTGTTGAATGCAGGTAAGGCGCGCTATGTAAGTCGTCTGCCCTGTTGCCGCGCTGGAGATTTCGATGGCCTACCTGCCCGCCGCCAACCGCTATGATGCGATGACCTACAACCGGTGCGGCCGCAGCGGGCTGATGCTGCCGGCGATCTCGCTCGGGCTCTGGCACAATTTCGGCGAGGACAAGTCGGCCGCCACCGCACGGGATATCTGCCGTACGGCCTTCGATCTCGGCATCACGCATTTCGATCTTGCCAACAATTACGGCCCTCCTCCCGGATCCGCCGAGACCCTGTTCGGTGAAATCCTCCGGCACGACTTCCATGGCCTGCGGGACGAAATGGTGATTTCCACCAAGGCGGGCTACCGCATGTGGCCCGGCCCCTACGGCGAGTGGGGCAGCCGCAAGTATCTTCTCTCCAGCCTGGACCAGAGCCTCAAGCGCATGGGGCTCGACTATGTGGACATTTTCTATTCCCACCGGTTCGATCCGGACACGCCCCTGGAAGAGACCATGCTGGCGCTCGACTCGGCGGTGCGGCAGGGCAAGGCTCTCTATGCAGGCCTCTCCTCCTACAACAGCCAGCGCACCCGCGAGGCGGTCGGGATCCTGCGTGAGCTCAAGACCCCCTGCATCATTCATCAGCCGAGCTATTCCATGCTCAACCGCTGGATCGAGGAGGACGGGCTCCTCGACACGCTCGACGAGGTCGGCGTGGGATCCATCGTGTTCTCGCCGCTGGCGCAGGGCATGCTGACGACGAAGTACCTGAATGGCGTCCCCGAGGAGAGCCGCGCCGCCCAAGGCAAGTCCCTGCGCACCTCCTTCCTGAGCGAAGAGAACCTTGCCCGCATCCGCGGCCTCAACGGCATCGCCGAGCAGCGCGGGCAGACGCTGGCGCAGATGGCGCTCGCCTGGGTGCTGCGCGGCGGGCGCGTGACCTCGGCGCTCATCGGCGCGAGCCGTCCAGAACAGGTCGTCGACTGCGTGGGCGCGCTCGGAAACCTGTCGTTCACTCCGGAGGAGCTCGCCGAGATCGATCGGTTCGCCGGCGAGGGCGACCTGAACATCTGGGCCGCTTCGGCAGAACGGAAGGGACCTTCCCGTTAGGTCGAGGCACAATCCCCATACTCTTCCGGGATACCTCTTTCGAGGGACTTGAGAAGCCGGTTAACAAATGGTTAATGCAAAGCTTCATTGGCCATTTGCCTCAGGTCGCTTCCATGATCCCCGTCACTGCCTCCGACAACCGCCGGCACGCCAGGCGCTTTCCTGCCCATCACCCGGCGCAGATCATGCTCGGGCCGGATGCGATGATCCCCTGCGTGGTGCGCGACATCTCGACCGGCGGTGCCAGGATCGCCCTGAAGCCCCAGATGGACCTGCCCGAGACCTTCGATGTGTTCATCGCAGCCCACGACCTGCAGGTCCGCCGGGCGCGGGTGTGCTGGCGCAAGGGTGATTTCGCCGGGATCGCTTTCAGCTCCGACGAAGACGATGCCGTCATGACCGTCGAAGCGCCCCGCACGCTCACCTTCGAGGATTGTCTCGATCGGGCCGCCATGCCGGCTCATCTCGCGGCCAAGCCGGCTCGCAAGAACCTCAAGCTCTATCAGACCAGCATCTGACCATCGTGTGAGCTCCTCCATGGGTGAGGGGCTCCATCAGGCACACGTCAGCGCCGTCCGAACAGGCGCTCGATGTCGCTCAGCTTGAGCTCGACATAAGTGGGCCGCCCGTGATTGCACTGGCCCGAGAGCGGCGTCACCTCCATCTCGCGAAGAAGAGCGTTCATCTCCTCCGGACGCAGACGCCGCCCGGACCGGATCGAGCCGTGGCAGGACATGCGGGAGAGAACCGCATCGAGCCGCTCCTCCAGCGGGTTTGAAGCGCCCTGCCCCCATTCGGCGAGCGCATCGGCCACGTCCTGCACCAACGCCTTGATGCGGCCTCCCGCCAGAGCCGACGGCACCTCGCGCACGAGAAGCGCGCCATGGCCGAACGGCTCGACCACGAGGCCGAGGCTCTCCAGCGAGGCCGCCTCCGCAAGCACCCGGTCAGCATCCACAGGGTCGAGATCGACCACCTCGGGGATGAGCAGCATCTGCCGCGCGATCCCTGACGAGGCGCGCTCGCGCTTCAGGCGCTCATAGACGAGGCGTTCATGCGCCGCATGCTGGTCGACGATGACGATGCCGTCCTGCGTCTGCGCCACGATATAGGTTCCGTGAAGCTGCGCGCGGGCCGCACCGAGCGGCGCCTCCTCGGCCTGCGGCTCCATCTCGCCAAGCGTCGCGCGGCTGTCGGCGGAGGGCGCGGAGAGATCGGGCAGGCTCGCCTGCCGTTCTGCAAGACCGTGGCCCGGTGTGTAGGATCCTTCGGGAGGATCGAGCGGAGCCTGCCAGTTGGCGAAGGCCCCTGTGGGGCGGACGGCATGCGTGCGGTGCGGGTAGGCGGGACGCAGGGGCGTCGCGCCCTGAGGGCGCAGGCTCTCGAGCGTGCGCGTGCCGCCGGTGGACGAGGCCCGGAAGGCATAGCGGGTGATGGCTTCCTTCAGGGCCGCCACCACGAATCCGCGCACGAAATTCGGATCGCGAAAGCGCACCTCGGTCTTCGCCGGATGCACGTTCACGTCCACGGCGTGTGGATCGAGGTCGATCATGATGGCAAGCACCGGGTGCCGGTCGGAGGCCATCACATCCGCATAGGCGCCGCGCACGGCCCCTAACAGCAGCTTGTCGCGCACGGGCCGTCCGTTGACCACGAAATGGATCGCGGTGCCGGTGCCGCGATGATAGGTGGGCAGGCTCGCGAAACCGTTCAGCCGCACGCCCTCGCGCTCGACCCCGATCATCATGGCGTTCTCGTGGAACTCAGGTCCCAGCACCCGCGAGAGGCGGCGCAGGAAACCATGCTCGCCGGGCTCTTCGGGCGGATAGGTGAAGCCCGTGATGTGCTCGCCCGAGAGGGTGAAGCGGATCGTGGGGTGCGCGATGGCAAGCCGCTTGACGATCTCCGCCACCGCCTGGGCTTCCGAGCGGTCGCTCTTCAGGAACTTCAGGCGCGCGGGCGTGGCGGAAAACAGGTCCGTCACCTCGACCCGGGTGCCCTTGGGCGCGGGCGCGGGCCGCACCGGGCTCTTGACCCCCGCCTCCACCACGATGGCGCTGCCGGTCTCGGCCTCGGCAGTGCGGGACACGATGGACAGCCGCGCCACCGCCCCGATGGACGGCAGGGCCTCGCCGCGGAACCCGAGGGTGTTGATGGCGAACAGGTCGCCGTCCGGGAGCTTGGACGTGGCGTGGCGCTCGACCGCGAGCTCCAGATCCTCGGGCGTCATGCCCCGACCGTCATCGACGATGCGGATGAGGCGGCGGCCGCCCGCCTCCACGGTGATCTCGATGGAGGCTGCCCCCGCATCGACGGCATTCTCGACCAGTTCCTTCACGGCCGCGGCCGGGCGCTCCACGACCTCGCCCGCAGCGATGCGGTCGACAAGGATGGGATCGAGGCGGCGGACATGCATGAGGATTGCGGATCTCAAGAATTCGGAATCAGGGGAAGATAGGCTCTCGCAGCTCCGGAAACCAGAACGGACGACGTTATTCCCCCGCCCGTTTCGACCCCGCCAGCGTCATGGCCGGGTCCTGTCCGGAGCTGACCACCCTGCAAGGAGCGCCTCGACAGGCTACCGGCTTGTAAAAACAGTGACACCCGTCTTGTCACAGACCCGGGACATCTGCGGCCTCCGTACCTCGTCAGGGCGGCTTCACCTTTAGGATGAACGATCGTCGATAAGGATCAACAGATTAGAGGGCGCGAAAGCATCAGCATGGCAGTCCGCCAGGAATATCAACAGCTTGGCAGCATCCAAAGAAATCCCGGAGTTGTAAATAATTTACAATTTGACTCTGCCTATCTTGTAAAGCTTGACACCTGAACCTTAACTCGCCTTCACGGCCTCGAACGCTCCCGGTACTTCCTCGTTCAACCTTCACAAAAACGAGGAACACGACCGTGGCTTACCAAGATCAGATCACACAGGCTCAGATCCTTATCGAGGGCCAAAACACCTGGAACGGCATCGATCCCGAGTCGGTCGCCCGCATGCGGCTGCAGAACCAGTTCAGGACCGGGCTCGACATTGCCCGCCATACGGCCAAGATCATGCGCGAGGACATGGCGGCCTACGATGCCGATCCGTCCCTCTACACCCAGTCGCTGGGCTGCTGGCACGGATTTATCGGCCAGCAGAAGATGATCTCGATCAAGAAGCATTTCGGCTCCACCAAGCGCCGCTACCTCTACCTGTCGGGCTGGATGGTGGCTGCCCTGCGGTCGGAATTCGGCCCGCTGCCCGACCAGTCCATGCACGAGAAGACCAGCGTTCCGGCCCTGATCGAAGAGCTCTACACCTTCCTGCGCCAAGCCGATGCCCGTGAGCTCGGCATGCTGTTCCGCGATCTCGACGGCGCCCGCAAGAGCGGCAACATGGTCAAGGAACGGGAGCTGGTGAATGCCATCGACAATTACCAGACGCATATCGTCCCGATCATCGCCGACATCGATGCGGGCTTCGGCAATGCCGAGGCGACGTATCTTCTCGCCAAGAAGATGATCGAGGCCGGCGCCTGCTGCCTCCAGATCGAGAACCAGGTCTCGGACGAGAAGCAGTGCGGCCATCAGGACGGCAAGGTCACCGTTCCGCACGAGGACTTCCTCGCCAAGATCCGGGCCATCCGCTACGCGTTCCTCGAGCTCGGCGTCGATGACGGCCTGATCGTCGCGCGCACCGACTCGCTCGGCGCCGGCCTCACCAAGCAGATCGCCTTCAGCCGCGAGCCGGGCGACATCGGCGACCTCTACAACGGCTTCCTCGACTGCGAGGAGATCACGCCCGAGAACTGCACCAACGGCGACGTGGTGATCAACCGGGGCGGCAAGCTCCTGCGTCCCAAGCGGCTGGCGAGCAACCTGTTCCAGTTCCGCCCCGGCACGGGCGAGGACCGCTGCGTGCTCGACTGCATCACGGCGCTGCAGAACGGCGCGGATCTCCTGTGGATCGAAACCGAGAAGCCGCATGTGGACCAGATCGCCGGCATGGTCGACCGCATCCGCGAGGTCATTCCGAACGCGAAGCTCGTCTACAACAACTCGCCGTCCTTCAACTGGACCGTCAACTTCCGCCAGCAGGTCTTTGATGCCTGGGAGAAGGCCGGCAAGGACGTGTCGCAATACGATCGCGCCAAGCTGATGAGCGTGGATTACGACGACAGCGAACTCGCCGGGGAAGCCGACGAGCGCATCCGCACCTTCCAGGCGGACGGAGCCAAGCGCGCCGGCATCTTCCACCACCTCATCACCCTGCCGACTTATCACACGGCGGCGCTCTCCACCGACAACCTGGCGAAGGAGTATTTCGGCGAGCAGGGCATGCTGGGCTATGTGCGCAACGTGCAGCGGCAGGAGATCCGTCAGGGCATCGCCTGCGTGAAGCACCAGAACATGGCCGGCTCCGATATCGGCGACGACCACAAGGAGTATTTCGCCGGCGAGGCCGCGCTGAAGGCCGGCGGCGCGCACAACACCATGAACCAGTTTGCGGCTTGAAAGATCAGCGGGCGGGGCATTCTGCGCCCCGCCCGACACAACGCGGCTTGCGGATGTCGGATCGCAAGCCGCTCTTGCTTGTGATGGCTATCCCTGCGCGAGATACTGCTTGGCGAGGATCTTGCCCTCTTCCACCGCCGGCTGGTCGAACGGATCGACGCCGAGCGCGTAGCCGGCGAGGATCGTCTCCAGCATGAAATGCATGAGCAGTTCGCCCACCGCGCGCTCGTCGAGCGTCTCGACATGGATCTGGCGGGTCGGGCGGCCGTTCCGAGCCAGCGTATCGGCCGTGGCGCGCCCCTGCGCGGCCACGAGATCGCCGATATGCTTGCCGCCGAAGCCCGGCTCGCCGGCCCGCTTGGCGAGCTTCTCGTCCATGAGTGGCCCCTTGCCCGCAACACCCGTGGTCATGACCGTGAAGAGCTTGTCGTTGGGGCCTGCAAGATAGAGCTGGAGCTGGCTGTGCTGGTCCACCGGCCCGATGGCGGCGACCGGCTGGGTGCCGTGGCCATCCTTGCCGATGCTCTCGGCCCAAAGCTGCACCCACCAGCGGGTGAAGCGTTCCATGCGGTCCGCATAGGCCATGGCGACCGTGATGCCCTTGCCGTCCCTGGCCATGGCCACGTTGAGTGCGGCCCCGAGCGCGGCCGGCGCGTCCTTGGCCGCAGCGCCGCTGCGGAAGGGCTCGTATGCGTCCGCCGCACCCTGACGGATCGCCGCGATGTCCAGGCCGAGCACCGCTGCCGGCAGCAGGCCCACATTGGTGAGCACCGAGTATCGTCCGCCGATGCCAGTGTGGTGCTCGAGAAACCGCACGCCCTCGGGCTCCAGCAGATCGCGCAGCGCGTTTCTGACGCCGCTCTTGCGCGGCTCCGAGAGGCCGAGGAAAACGTCCTTGGGATGCGCGCTCAGGCCCGCCTTCTCCAGGGCCGTGAGCACGGCGATCGTCTGCATCAGGGTCTCGCCCGTGCCGCCGGATTTCGAGATCGACACGAACTTGGTCGAGGAGAGCGGCAGCTTGTGCAGCACCCGGTCGAGGGTGACCGGATCGAGATTGTCGAGGAAATGGACGCGGGGGCTCTCGGTGAAGCGCCCGGCACCCGGCACCGCATAGTCCTTCAACTGTGCCAGGGTCTGGCCGCCGAGGCTCGATCCGCCCGTGCCGAGGAACACCACGTCGGTGGCATCGTCGCGCAGGAAGGTCGCCGCCTCGCGCACGCTCGCCAGGTCGTCCGTGGTGCGGGGCATGTGGAGCAGCGGCAGCCGCCCCGAAGAATCGTCCTCCGCCAACCGCTTCATGGCCTCGCCCACGAGCGCGAGCGCCTCGTCCAGCGCCGCCTGCGGCAGACCGCCCTCCCCGATAGTGGCATCCAGGGCAAGATCGATCGATTGCTGCAGGGGCATAGGCGTACTCCGACTCGCTTCAAAGAGGGAGCCAAGATTAGGGCAGAGCGGAGGCTGAGGCTAGAGTCGCGGCACAGAACCTGGATCTCTGGCCTGAGAGGCTGGCCGAAAACTTATCCCCTCGTCATCACCGGCCTTGTGCCGGTGATCCCGATGCGGTGAGGCGCGGCGCTTCTCAGTATCGGGATGGCCGGGACTGATCCCCGGATCAAGTCCGGGGACGGCCATGACGTGGTGGGTGTCATTCCCGGCCATACTTGCAGGATACTGTGGGATGGATAACCGACTCACACCCCGGTCGGCCGTCCCGCGATCACGGTCAGCATCCGGCCGTCGCCGAAGATGCGCTCGGCAGCCTTGCGGATATCCGCTTGGCTCACCGCACCGACAAGCGCGTTGCGGCGGGCGATGTAGTCGATGCCGAGGCCCTCGAAGGCGATCTGGGCCAGGGTGTGGGCGATCTTCGTCGAGGTGTCGAACCCAAGCGCATAGGAGCCGATGAGATAGTCCTTCGCCTTCTGCAGTTCCTCGTCCGAGGGCCCTTCGCTCGTCAGCTTCGCCATCTCGCCGGCGATCACATCGAGAGCCTCGACGACGCGCTCGTTCTTGGTGGCCGTATAGCCCCAGGTCATGGCGGCGGAGCGGTAGCTCACCAGCGATGTGCCGACGCTGTAGGCAAGACCGCGCTTCTCGCGGACCTCTTGGAACAGACGGGACGTGAAGGCGCCGCCGCCGAGAATGTGGTTGAGCACATAGGCCGGGATGAAGCCCGGGTCGCGCCAGGCGATGCCGTTCATGCCGAAGCGGATGACCGATTGCGGCACGTCGAGATCGACCACGATGCGCGAGCCGATCATCTGCAGCGTCGCCGGCTCGATGACGCTCAAGGGCTTGGCTTCCGGAAGGGAGCCGAACACCTTGTCGAGCAGGGCCGAGAGATTGTCGCTCCCGATGGCGCCCACCACCGCGACCTTGACGCGGCCGCGGGCGATGATCGCCCGGTGCATGGCCACGAGGTCGTCCCGCGTGATCGCAGCGACGCTTTCGGGCGTACCGGAGGTCGGGTTCCCGTAAGGATGGCCTGCAAAGCCTTCTTCGAAGAAGCGGCGCGTGGCCATCACGCCGGGATCGTTCTGCTGGTATTTCAGACCTGCAATCGTCTGGGCCCGCACGCGCTCGATGGAATCCTGATCGAAGCGCGGCGCTGCGAGCGCCAGGCGCAGCAGCTCGAAGGCCTCGTCCGCATGCTTGACCAGCGTCTTCAGTGAGCCGCCCAGGGCGTCGTTGCCCGCATTGAAGGACAGCTCGATGGCACGGGCGGCCAGGCGCTCCTGGAACGCGTCGGAATCGTATTCGCCAGCGCCTTCGTCGAGCAATCGGGCGAGCATCTGCGCCACGCCAGGCTTGTCCACCGGATCATGGGCCGAGCCACCCTCGAAGATGAACGAGACGGCAATGAGCGGCACCACGTCGGATTCGACGTGCCAGACCTCGACGCCGCCCGGGGAGGTCAGCGCCTTCACCTGGGTCGGGGACGAGGACAGGGTTTCGACAGAAGCTGTCATTATGACCTCAAATTCTGGGCAGGCGGCTCAAGCGACCGACTTCTGCAGGTAGCCCGTCACGGAACGGCGGGGGATGAGATAGCGCTCGGCGGCGAAAGCCAGGTCGTCCTTGAGGACGGTTTCGATCTCGACCGGCCAACGGCGCACCTCCTCGATGGTCTCGCCGATGGCGAGCGCCGAACCGTAGATGCGGGCGAGGGAGGACTGGCTGTCGGTGGAATAGATGGTCTCGGCCACGAGGCGCGTCTTGGCACGGTCGATGGAATCCGCATCCAGAGCCTCGGACGGAATCGTCTTCAGCACCTGATCGACGGCCTCTTCCAGCGCCTGGAGCGACACGCCCTCGGACGGGACGGCATAGACGCAGAAGCGGGTATCCTCCATGGCGGACGACATGTACCAGGCGCCCGCATTGACGGCGATGCCGCGCTCCATGACGAGCTTGCGGTAGAGATACGAGGTCGGCCCGCCGCCGATCACCTCGGCGAGCAGTTCGAGCGAATAGCAGTCGCGCTGCGAGGCGGTGCGGCAGGACGGCACGAGATAGAGCCGCTGCATGGTGGGCTGCTCGACCTTGGGATCCGCCACGGTGATGTGGCGGGCCGCCACCGGCTCCGGCTCGCGCGGGCGAACGCGGATCGGACGTTTGCCCTGCGGAGCGATGCGCCCATAGGTGCCGTCGGCGAGGCGCCGAACCTCGTCCTCGGTCACATCGCCGGCGACCACGAGGATGCCGTTCTCAGGCGTGTAGAAGCGGCGGTAATAGTCGAGGGCGTGCTCGCGGTTGAGGGTCTCGATCTCGTGCATCCACCCGATGATCGGAATGCCGTAAGGATGGTGGACGAAGAGCGAGGCCGCCATGGCCTCGGACAGCTGCGCCGAGGGATCGGTCTCGACCCGCATGCGGCGCTCTTCCAGCACCACGTCCCGCTCAGGAGCGATGACGGATTCCTCCAGGAGGAGGTTCGTCATGCGGTCGGCCTCGAACTCCATCATGGTCTTGAGGTTCTCGCGGGCGACGCGCTGAAAGTAAGCCGTGTAGTCGAAGGACGTGAAGGCATTCTCCTGGCCGCCGAGGCCGGACACGACCTTGGAGAACTCGCCGGCCGGGTGCCTCTCGGTGCCCTTGAACATCAGGTGCTCGAGGAAGTGCGCGATCCCCGACTGGCCGATCGGATCATCCGCCGAACCGTTGCGGTACCAGATCATGTGGGTGACCACCGGTACGCGGTGATCCGGGATGACCACCACATCGAGGCCGTTGTCGAGGGTGAAGGAGGACAGGTTCGGACCACTGCCTTCCGTCCGCCCGAAGGAGGCGGCGTCGGCGCGAAGAATGGGCTTAGAGGCAGTGTCCATGACGTTTCAACCTTGGCGACATCAAATCGTTTCGCAGGATCAGACCTACGGGAATAGTCGAATTGGGGGGGTACGCAAGCGAGGCTGCGAAACTTTCCGGCAGGGAGACGGTTCGCGCCCGGAGGCGAAACCGAACTTGGCCTTTCAGGACCCCCATAACGTTTTCAGGCGAAGCGGGGGGAGCCCGTTCGCCTGAAAAAGAGATGAAGAGTGGGTGGCTATCGCCGACGCTCTTGCTGCTGGCGGATGAAGGCTTGGGGGCCCTCGGGATCGCCGTTCACCACCGGATCGGCAGACGCCTTGAGGCGGCCGCCGCCCTGGGCCTTGAGCAGCGTGCCCGGAGGATCGCTGAGGTAACGGCGCTCGATGCCGTCGCCTGCAAGCTCGACCTTTTCGTCCTTGCCGAAAGAGCGCAGTTCATCCGGGGTCATGCGGCTCATATCGGCCTGCGCACCGGAGCGAGCGGGGGCGGTAGTGGCGATGTTGTTCGGGTTGCGCCCTGCACGCATCTCCTCGATGGAGAGGCGGCGGCCTTCACTGAGTTTGTAGGCTTCGGTGCTGGTCCAGGGCGTCCGGGCATCGGCCGCCGCCTTGCGGCGAGCCGCGACGTCGGGGTCCTTGGGCCAGTTGCCGTTGCGCGCCTCGGCGCCGCCGCCGGGCGCGGGAGCGGGCAGGTTCATGCTCGGCGGGAGCACGAGAGGAGCACGCTCGTTATAAACGATGGGGTCCTTTTCCTTGGGAATGATGCCGATGCTGCCGAGCAGGCTCTTGACGGTTTCGCCCTCCTGCGCCGAAGCGCCGGTAGCGGCGACCAGAAGCGCCAGAGCCCCCGCGCACCCTACGATTTTCATTCCCTTCATGGCACCCACCATTGGTTTGTCGTTGTGGCCGGAAGGCCTGATCGCTCATTCTGGCGAACATATGGCAGCCGGGCGCTGTAGAATATCATTTCTTCGCCCGACGCCCTTCCAGGACGAAGGAGTCATAGAGCAAACCGACCACCCCCGCAACGATGGCCGCATCTGCCACATTGAACACGTACCAGGACCATGACCCGACGTGGAACTGGATGAAATCGAACACGGCGCCATAGGCCAGCCGATCGATGACGTTGCCGACGGCTCCGCCGACGATCAGACCCAGGGATGTCGCCAGGAGCTTGGCCGCGGTGCGGCGGATCCAGACGGACAGGCCTATGGCGGCCAGGATCGAGACCACAATCAGGGCCCAGCGGCCGAGATCGGAATTCTGCTGGAACAGCCCGTAGGAGATACCCCGGTTCCACACCACGATGAGGTTGATGAACGGGGCGAACTCCACCGGCTCCTTCACCGGCAGGTCGAAGACGAACAGGGTGTAGAGCTTGGTCGCCTGGTCGAGGACGAGGGTGATCAGCGCGGCGGAAAAGCCGAGGATCGCAGCCGCCGAAAGCCCCTTGGGCACCGAGCGGCCCTTGCCTGGGCTCTTCGGGCTGCGCGGACGGGCCGCAGCGCGGGAACGCTGCGGGCCGGCTTGAGCGGCCGCTCCGGCCTCTGGAACAGGCGCACCTGACTCATCCGCCTTGCTCATTCGGCCGCCGCCCTGAGCTGATCCCACTCGCGCAGGGCCGCCGCATCGCGGAGCGTTACATCGGGATAGTCGGGATCCGTGCCGACGTCCGGCGTCACCTTCCACGACCGTGCGCACTTGCGACCCTGGGCCGGAGCAGGCACCACGGCCACGCCCTTCACGTCCTCGAGGCGGAAGGCTTCCGCCGGCCCCTCGCCCTGCACCACCTGGATGCCGGACGTGATGGAGATCTCGGCGAGGTCGAGGCCCTGCACGGCCTGGAGCAGGCTCTCATCCGCGATGTGGACGACCGGCGCGGCCTCGAGGCTCGCCCCGATGCGCTTCTGGGCGCGCTCGATCTCCAGCGCGCCTGTGACGACCCGGCGCACCCGGCGCACCTTTGCCCAGCGCTCGGCCAGCGCCTCGTCGCGCCACTCCGCCGGCACGGCGGGGAAGGTTTCAAGGTGCACCGACTCGGCCCCCGGATAGCGCTCAAGCCATGCCTCCTCCGCCGTGAAGGCAAGGATCGGCGCGATCCAGGCCGCCACGCAGCGGAAGGTCTGGTCGATCACGGTGAGCGCACTCTTGCGCACCTTGCTCGAGATCGGATCGCAGTAGAGCGAGTCCTTGCGGATGTCGAAGTAGAATGCGGACAGATCCGTAGTCATGAACGAGTTGAGGAGCGCGATCACCCGCTTGTAGTCGAAGCTGCCGTAGGCTTCGCGCATGTCGCCATCGAGTTCGGCGAGTCGATGCAGCACGAAGCGCTCCAGCTCCGGCATCTCGTTGAACGTAACCTTGTCGGCCTCTCGGAAATGCGCCAGCGAGCCCAGCATCCAGCGGATCGTGTTGCGCAGCTTGCGATAGGTTTCGACGAAGGTCTTCAGGATCTCCGGACCGATGCGCAGATCGTCCGAGTAGTCGGAGGCCGCCACCCAGAGGCGCAGGATGTCGGCACCGGAATCCTGGATCACCTTCTGCGGCGCGACCACGTTGCCGAGGGACTTGGACATCTTCTGACCCTTCTCGTCGAGGACGAAACCGTGGGTCAGCACGATGTCATAAGGAGCCCGGCCGCGCGTGCCGCAGCTCTCCAGCAGCGATGAGTGGAACCAGCCGCGATGCTGATCGGAGCCTTCGAGATACATGACCTGATCGGGGCCGCCGTCGACCTTGCGCGTCACCTTCAGGTCCTCGCGCTTCTCCAGCGCGAAGGCATGGGTGCAGCCTGAGTCGAACCACACGTCGAGGATGTCGTTCACCTTCTCGAAGTCGCTCAGATCGTATCCGCCCGCCTTCAGGAAGCGCGACCCGTCATCGGCATACCACGCATCGGCGCCCTCCTTCTCGAAGGCCTCCGCGATGGCATTGTTCACACGCTCGTCCTTGAGGATTTCGTTGGTGCCCTTCTTCACGAAGACCGCGATCGGCACACCCCAGGCGCGCTGGCGCGAGACAACCCAGTCTGGCCGGTTCTCGATCATGCCGTTGATGCGGTTCTCGCCGGTCTCCGGCACCCACTCGACGGTCTTGATGCCGTGGAGCGCACGCTGACGAAGGGTGTCGCCCTTGTCGTCCAGCGGCTTGTCCATGGAGATGAACCATTGCGGCGTGTTGCGGAAGATCAGCGGACCCTTGGAGCGCCAGGAATGGGGATACTGGTGCTTGAGGCGCCCGCGCGCGATGAGCGCGCCGACCTCCACGAGCTTCCTGATCACCGCCTCGTTGGCGCCTGCATCCTTGCCCTTGTCGTCGTAGATGCGCTCGCCCGCGAAGAACGGCACGTCGGGGAAATAGGAGGAATCGGGGGAAACCGTATGCGGCACCTCTTTCGTGCCGCAGGCCGCGAACACGTCGCGATGCTTCACATAGGTGTTGTAGTCGTCGGCGCCGTGGCCCGGAGCCGTGTGCACGAAACCCGTGCCCGCATCGTCGGTCACGTAATCGGCCGGCAGCACCGGCACGCCGAAATCCCAGTAGCCGTTGGCACCCTCGAGCCCGCGGAACGGATGCGCGCAGCGCTCGAGCATCACCGGCAGCACGTCCTTCACGCGCTCATACCCGGCGACGCGCGCAGCCGCGAAGACTTCCGCCGCGAGCTTGTCGGCGATCACGAGTCGGTCGCCCACCTTCGCCCAGTTGTCGTCGGCGGCCTCCGTGACCGTGTAGAGGCCGTAGGCGATGTTCTCGCCATAGGCGATGGCGCGGTTGGCCGGGATCGTCCAGGGGGTCGTCGTCCAGATGACAACCGAGGCGCCGTCGAGATCGCCGTCGAGGGTGTTGGTGACCTTGAACTTCACCCAGATCGTGGTGGAGGTCTTCTCGTGATATTCGACCTCGGCCTCGGCCAATGCGGTCTTCTCGACGGATGACCACATGACAGGCTTGGAGCCGCGATAGAGCTGATCGCCCGTCGCGAACTTGATGATCTCACGGGCGATCTGCGCTTCCGCGTCGTAGGACATGGTCTGATAGGGGTTGGACCAGTCGCCCTCGACGCCAAGGCGCTTGAACTCCTCGCGCTGCACGTCGATCCATTTCTCGGCGAAGGCCCGGCACTCGCGGCGGAACTCGACGATGTCCACATCGTCCTTGTTCTTGCCCTTGGCGCGGTATTCCTCCTCGATCTTCCACTCGATCGGCAGGCCATGGCAGTCCCAGCCCGGCACGTAGTTGGAATCGAAGCCCAGCATGCCCTGGGAGCGGACCACGAGGTCCTTCAGGATCTTGTTGAGGGCATGGCCGATATGGATGTTGCCGTTGGCGTAGGGAGGCCCGTCGTGGAGCACGAAGCGCGGGCGGCCCTTCTGGACCTCGCGCAGGCGCTCGTAGAGCCGGTTCTCGTTCCAGCGCTGCAGGAGCAGCGGCTCCCGCTGCGGCAGGCCGGCCCGCATGGGGAACTCGGTCTGGGGCAGGAACAGGGTTTCGGAATAGTCGCGGGTGGCGCGCTCTAGCTTATCGGTCATGACGGTCAATCAGGTCTTGTGTGGCCCGGGGACAGGCGGGCGCAACAGGCTTCTCTCGAGGGCGAACGGCTAGGATCCCGGACCTTCGCAGGTCATGCGAAAGCCGGGCCGATAATTCGCGCCGCGCCTATCCGGGCCGCCGGCAGGGCCTGAGAAACCATGGACATGGTGAGCCTTTTAGCAGCGCCGGGCCGGATAATAAAGCGTGGTGATTCCCGGACCTGATGCCTATTTATGAGCAGGAACCGGCCCTACACTATCCAACAGGCGACGGGCAGGAAGGAACAGACCATGGCAGACTCGACCACCACGGCCGAACGACGTTCTCGTGCGGGCTTCGACCTCTCCCCGCCGACCTCCGAGCAGTTCCGAGCGCTCGTGAACAATCTCGACGACGAGGAGCGCCGCGTGCTCCTGGAGCACGGCACGGAGCGTCCCTTCTGCGGCATCTTCAACGAGGCCAAGGAGAAGGGCACCTATTGCTGCCGCCTGTGCGGGCTGCCGCTCTTCCATGCCGGGACCAAGTTCGAATCCGGCACCGGCTGGCCCAGCTTCTTCGATCCCATCGACCGCGCACACGTGGCCTTCGTGCGCGACACCAGCTACGGCATGGTCCGCACGGAGATCCGCTGCGCCCGCTGCGAGGGCCATCTCGGCCACGTGTTCAATGACGGCCCGCCTCCCACGGGCGAGCGCTACTGCATGAACTCGGTTTCCATGCGCTTCGTGGCCGAAGGCGATCCGCTGCCGGACGAACTGGGACGGGGCGCGCCGGAGGGCGAGGTCACGGGCTGAGGACCCCATGGAGCCAGGCCATCAGGGAGCAGACGATGGGACGGGCGCCAATTTCTACGCCCGCCTGCCGGTCTTCGATCATTTCTCCGACCTGACCGATCCTGGGCGCTACATGCCGGTTCCGGACGATTGGGTGCTCGGCCTCAGCGACATCGTCCGCTCCACCGCGGCGATCCAGGCGGGACGCTACAAGGAAGTCAACACCGCCGCCGCCGCCGTCATCGCGGCGGTGGCCAACAAGCTGGGCACCAGCGAATTCCCCTTCGTGTTCGGCGGCGACGGCGCGAGCTTCGCCCTGCCGGACTCCCAGTTCGACCTCGCACGGGACGCGCTCGCCGCTGTCGCGGCCTGGGTGCGGGATGCCTTCGGCTTCGAACTCCGCATCGCCCTTGTACCGGTCTCGGATATCAGAGCCCAGGGCCACGATGTGCGCATTGCCCGTTTCTCCGCCTCGCCGGACGTGTCCTATGCCATGTTCGCGGGCGGCGGCCTGGCCTATGCCGAGCGGCAGATGAAGGAAGGCACCTTCGCCATTCCGGCGGCTCCTCCGGGCACCCTGCCCGACCTCACCGGCCTGAGCTGCCGGTTCGACGAGATCACCCCGGAGCGCGGCGTCATCCTCTCCCTGATCATCCTGCCCATTCTCACAGCAGACCCGGAGGCTTTCAACGCGCTCATCAGCAAGGTGCTCGTCCTGGCGGACAGTCAGGAAGCCGGTCGCCCACTGCCGGACAAGGGACCTCCGCTCGCGTCCCCGTTCAAGGGGTTCGGGATAGAGGCCAAGACGGTCGGGACGGGCGGCTTTCGCCTGTGGCCCCTGATGCGGCTCGCGGCCGGGCGTTTGGCCGCGTTCACGATCTTTCGGACAGGCCGCTCGTTCGGCGGCTTCGATCCCGCCCAGTATCGGCAGCAGCTGGTCGAGAACACGGACTTCCGCAAGTTCGATGACGGCCTGCGGATGACGCTCGACTGCACGCCGGCCCTCGCCGACAGGCTCGAAGCGCTCCTGCAGGAGTCGGAGAGGCAGGGCATCGCGCGCCATGGCCTGCACCGGCAGGAGGCAGCTCTCATGACCTGCTTCGTCCCCTCGCCCACCCGCAGCGACCACATTCACTTCGTCGACGGGGCCATGGGCGGCTACGCCATGGCCGCTCAGGCGCTGAAGCCTGCGGCATGAACGTGTCATCCCGGACGGCACAGCCGATCCGGGATCGCGTGCAGAAAAAGGCTCTGAACCTCAACACTGTCATCCCCGCGCAGGCGGAGATCCATAAACACGACGTCTCAGGACAATGCGAACCGCATCGCGCGCTCTTCTGCACTGTCAGCGGTTATGGATCCCGGGCTCCGCTAACGCGGCTCCGGGATGACAGTGCTGGACTGGTTTGCACGATCCCGGATCGGCTTCGCCATCCGGGATGACGCTAGCGAGATGATCCAATCATCGAAACCGTCTTATCCTCGGCGAGCATTCGCTTCGCCTCAATGGAATCATGGTCCATCTGGGCGATCAGCGCCTCGATGCCGTCGAAGCGCTCCTCGCCGCGGATCCAGCCGATGAACTCCACGTCCAGAATCTGGCCATAGAGATCACCGGCAAAGTCGAAGAGATGCACCTCGAGGAGCGGCGCGCCATTGTCGAAGGTCGGGCGGCGGCCGAAGCTGGCGACGCCATCGACGAGCCTGCCGCTGACCGATGCCCGCACCGCATAGATCCCGTGCCGCAGGCGGCAGTCGTCGGACAGACGCATATTGGCCGTCGGGTAGCCCAGGACCCGCCCGCGCTTGTCGCCGTGGCGCACGTCGGAGCGGACGAACCAGCGATAGCCGAGGAGCCTGTTGGCCGTGGCGATGTCGCCCGCTTCCAGGGCGACCCGGATGGCGCTGGAGGAGACCGGCTCCGTACCCTCGACGACAGCCGGAGCCACGAGGCAGTCGAGTCCCCGTTCCCGGCACAGCTCCATCATGCGCTCCGGATTGCCCTCGCGGCCGCGGCCGAAGTGGAAGTCGTGGCCGATCACCACGCCCGACAATTCCAGGTCCTTCGCCAGCAGGTCCGCGAAGCCCGCGGCCGTCAGTGCGGCGAGCGCTCCATTGAACTGCCTCTGGAAGACACCCGCCAGACCAAGGCGCGCGAAGATCGCCAGCTTCACCGGCTCCGGCGTCAGGCGAAACAGGGGCCTGTCGGGCTGGAAGAAGGTGCGCGGATGCGGCTCGAAGGTCACGACCGCAGCGGACCGTCCGGAGTTCAACGCCATGGTCAGGAGGTGCCGGTGCCCGCGATGCACCCCGTCGAAATTGCCGATAGCCGCAACAGCTCCCTTGAGGCTCTCGGGCACAGGCTCGCCATCGCGGCAGATCGCGAAGGAGGTGGGCATCAGGGAAGAACCTCGGAACTCATCTGGGACAGGTCGGTGCCGCGCGACCCTGTCGAAATCCATGCGGCGGGTCAAGGGAGGTGCGACGTCGACCTCCGCTGTCTTCCCGGCCGAAGCGCAGCGGAGGGGAAGGGAATCCACTCATACGCCCCGCACCATGGATCCCCTCCCCGGTCCTGCGGATCGCGGGGATGACAAGGCGGAAGGCGGTTTACCAGGACAGCACTTCCGTAAAAGCCGTCGGCTGAGCCGGCTGCCGGCCCACCCAATCCTGCACGTGATCGGAAACCAGAGTCCCCCCGTGGAGGCCCAGCTCCTCCGCATGGATGCCGCGGGCGATCATCAGGGCGTCGATGCCGAAGCCCACGGCGCCGGCGATGTCGGTGCGGATCGCGTCTCCGACAGCCAGCACCCTCTCCTTGGGAATCGGACGTCCGGCCAGGTCGGATGCCACGGCAAGAGCCCGCTCGTAGACCGGGCGGTGGGGCTTGCCGGCATAGAACACCTCGCCGCCCATCTCCTCGTAGGCGAGCGCGATGGTGCCCGCGCAGGGCAGAATCAGGTGGCCGCGCTCGACCACGAGATCGGGATTGGCGCAGACCATGAGCAGGTTGCGCCGGCGCATGGCCTCGAGTTGGGGGCGGTAGTCCTCGACCGTCTCCTCCTCGTCGTTGTCGAAGCCGGAGCAGACCACGTAATCCGCCTCCTCGATGGAGCCGAAGCGCACGTCGATCCCGTTGTAGATCGGCATGTCCCGGGCCGGGCCGATGTGGTGCACGATCCTGTCGATGCGCTCCTGGATCGCGAGCCGGGTCAGATCGCCCGAGGTCACGATGGCATCGTAGGCCGAGCGGGGCACCTGGAACCCGTCGAGCTGCGTTCCCACCGAGGCGCCGGGGCGTGGCGCGTTGGAGACGAGGACCACCCGTCCGCCCTTGGCGCGGAAGCGCGTCAGCGCGTCGCTCGCGGCCTCGTAGGCTTTGACGCCGTTGTGCAGCACGCCCCAGACATCGCAGAGGATGAGATCGTAGCTGTCGGCGAGAGGCTGCAGCCCCTCGACGTGAAGGGGACGGGACAGGGCGGTCATGGAGTCTCACTCGCGCATCGTGCGGAAAAGTGGACACGGTTTTCCGGTCCACACGATGCGCACGTCAAGATGATGAGCCCGGCGGGTAGGCCCTCGCGCTTCCTAAGTCAACCGGCGCGCCGCAGGCGGGTTGGCGCATCCTCCAGGCCGAACGGCCGCGGAAGATCCTGCTCCCCGGCGATCTCCGGCTTGACCGGGCGCGGCGCCGCGAAGGCGAAGCCCTGCGCCAGCGGGACACCGAGATCCTCGAGAACCGGCACCATCCCGTCCTGATCCACCCGCTCGGCAATCAGGCGGATTCCCTGGCGGCGCAGCGCCGGAGCGAAATCCCGCACGTCGAGCTCCGGCCCGCCGTAGCGGCCGTCCGCCCGCTCGGCGGCCTTGATCAGCAGATCGGCCGGAAGCTTCATGAAGCGCACACCCAGATCCGCGAGAGCCTGCGGATCGAACCGGAGATCGGCCGCGCGGTCGAGGGAGAACGGCACGCCGCGCTCCCGCAGGGTCGCCAGCGCCGCCTTCAGGTCGGCATCGAGGTGGCGCCAGCTGTGCTGGGGCAGCTCCAGGACGATCCTGCCGAGGATTTCGGGTGAGGAATCCAAGAGACCCGCGAGCGACCACAGGAAGCCCGGCTCGGCGACGGCATGGGCCGACAGGTTCACCCCCACGATGGCTTCGCTGCCGCGGGCCATGAGGTGGCGGGCAAGAGCCATGGCGCGGATCAGGATCCGCCGGTCGAAGTCGGAGGCGCGGCCGGAGCATTCCAGAACGGGCAGGAACTCCACTGGCGCCAGTAGGGTCCCATCCGCCAGACGCAGCCGCGCCAGAACTTCGTAGAAGCGGATCCTGCGCTGTGGCAGCGACACGATGGGCTGGAGGTGCAGCTCGATGCGGTCCGCCTCGAAGGCCTGCGTGACGAGCCTGATCCGGCTCGTCTCATCGGCCGAAAGCCTGCGGACGGAAGGCAGCAGGGACGGTTCGGGAAACCGTTCAGCCCCGACCACCGAGCCTACCACGAGGGCCAGGGCAGGCCTGGAGCGCAGCCCCGGGACAGGCTGTGCGGCACTCTCCGGCGTATCCGCAGCTTTCGCGAGTTCCCGCAGAAGACCTGCCGGACATGTTCCCGCGATCCTGGCCCGCCTCAGCACGGGCGGAGCGGCAGGTCTTTGCGCGTGCTCCTGCCCGTTCTGCCGGTCGGATGCAGAACGGCGGTCCGCTTCGTCCTGGTGCCGGAGGATGAAGAAACCGCCGATCACCATCGTGATCAGGAAGGCGAAGACCGGCATGACCAAGCCTGCCTCCATCGGCACATAGGCCGAAGCGGATGCTGTCAGAATGGCTGGAGTGAAGGCGAGCAAGGCCGCCTTCCGGTCCTTCAGGACCAGATTGATTTTCTTGTTGGTGACCATGGGTGCCCCCGCTCCCCTGGCTCGGCGCAGATGCCGAATCAGCGTCTCAACCGACAGTGAATCAAGGCGAATCGCCAGGCAAGTTTCGCATTCCCGCAATGGACATTTTCACGCAACCGCGCGTTGCTCGCTCAGTGTCTATGGAACATCAGGAAAGGGCCCATCGATGGAAGAACCCCGCAAGGATCTGCTCATGCAGGTTGAGGGAATGACCTGCCAGGGCTGCGTCAATTCCGTCACCAAGGCGATCCAGCGACTGGATCCCGGCGCCAAGGTCGAGGTGGATCTGGATCATGGGCGCGTGCATGTGGTCACCACGGCGCAAACCCTTGAGGTGGCCCAGGCTCTCGACGCCGCCGGCTACGAGGCGACAGCCATGACCATGTAGCGCGAGGGTTGCGTCCCGCTCATGGCTTGGCGCAAAGTTCCTTTTGCCGCGTCCGGAAACGGCTGCTAGGCTCCCGGCCAGCCATTTCCGGGGACATGCCATGACCGCCCAGATTTCCAGAGCCGCCAACGACTCCCTCGCACCCAACGACCTCGAGGCCTGGTGGCTTCCGTTCACGGCAAACCGCTCCTTCAAGCAGCGGCCCAGGATGATCGCCAGGGCCAAGGGCATGTACTACTACACGCCCGAGGGCCGCGAGGTGATCGACGGCGCCGCCGGCCTCTGGTGCTGCAACGCAGGCCACAACCGGGACGAGATCACCCGGGCCATCCAGGCTCAAGCCGAGGAGCTCGACTATTCGCCGGCCTTCCAGTTCGGCCATGCGGGCGGCTTCGCCCTCGCGTCGCGCCTTGCCCAGCTCGCGCCCGGCGACCTGAACCACGTGTTCTTCTGCAACTCGGGCTCGGAGGCCGTGGACACGGCGCTGAAAGTGGCTCTCGCCTATTGGAACGCGAAGGGTCAGGGCAGCAAGACGCGCCTCATCGGCCGCGAGCGCGGCTATCACGGGGTCGGCTTCGGCGGCATCTCGGTGGGCGGCATCGTCAAGAATCGCCAGTTCTTCGGTTCGCTGCTGGCCGGCGTCGACCACCTGCCCCACACCTACAACCGGGAACAGCAGGCCTTCTCGCGCGGCGAGCCCGAATGGGGCGCGCATTTGGCGGACGAGCTGGACCGCATCGTGGCCCTGCACGACGCCTCCACCATCGCGGCCGTGATCGTCGAGCCGATGGCCGGCTCCACCGGCGTGCTGGCGCCGCCCAAGGGCTATCTCAAGCGCCTGCGCGAGATCTGCGACAAGCACGGAATCCTGCTGATCTTCGACGAGGTCATCACCGGCTTCGGCCGCCTCGGCACGGCCTTCGCGGCCGAGCGCTACGGCGTCATCCCGGACATGATCACCTTCGCCAAGGGCGTGAACTCCGGCGCCGTTCCCATGGGCGGCGTGATGGTGAGCGACCGGCTCTACGACACCTTCATGAAGGGTCCGGAGCACATGATCGAGCTGTTCCACGGCTACACCTATTCCGGCCATCCGCTGGCCTGCGCGGCGGCGCTCGCCGCCCAGGACATCTACCGGGACGAGAAGCTGTTCGAGCGGGCCAAGGCCCTGGAGCCGGTCTGGGCCGATGCGATCCACGGCCTCAAGAGCCTGCCGAACGTGCTCGACATCCGCACCATCGGCATCGTGGGCGCCATCGACCTCGCCTCGCGCCCCGACGCGGTGGGCGCCCGCGCCTTCGAGGCCATGGACCGCGGCTTCCAGGAGCACGGCATCATGATGCGCGTCACCGGCGACACCATCGCCCTCTCGCCGCCGCTGGTCATCACAGAGGAGCAGATCGGCGAGATCGTCGAGAAGCTCACCAAGGTGATCAAGCAGGTGGCTTAAGACTGAACGTCCTCAGGCATCCTATATGCCGTCGTCATGGCCGGGCTTGTCCCGGCCATCTCGTTTCGAAGAGTGCCGCGCCTTTCCAATCGAGATCACCGGCACAGGGCCGGTGATGACGTCGAAACGTAACCCAACCCTTGCCCCTCCCCTCCGCAGGGAGTAGGACCGCAGCACGTTTTTCCCATTCCAACGGCTGCCGTAAAATCCATGTCCAAGGCCGACACCATCAAGGCCCGCGCCCCGCGCGGCTTTGCCGACCGCACTCCCGCCGATCTCGCCGCCACCGAGCGCATGCTCGCGGCGATCCGCGAATCCTATGAGCTCTACGGCTTCGAGGGCGTGGAGACGCCCTTCGTCGAGTACACCGACGCGCTCGGAAAATTCCTGCCCGACCAGGACCGCCCGAACGAGGGCGTGTTCTCGTTTCAGGACGATGACGACCAGTGGCTGTCGCTCCGCTACGACCTGACCGCGCCGCTGGCCCGTTACGTAGCCGAGAATTTCGATGCCCTGCCCAAGCCCTATCGCAGCTACCGGGCCGGCTGGGTGTTCCGCAACGAGAAGCCGGGCCCCGGCCGCTTCCGCCAATTCATGCAGTTCGATGCCGACACGGTGGGCGCCGCCTCCGTCGCGGCGGATGCGGAAATCTGCATGATGGCCGCCGATACGATGGAGCGGCTTGGTCTCAAGCGCGGCGACTTCATCATCAAGATCAACAACCGCAAGGTTCTGGACGGCGTCCTGGAGGCCATCGGCCTCGGCGGCGAGACACAAGCCGGCCAGCGCCTCACGGTGCTCCGCGCCATCGACAAGCTCGACCGGCTCGGGCCCGAGGGCGTCAGCCAGCTCCTGGGAGCCGGCCGCAAGGACGAGAGCGGCGACTTCACGAAGGGTGCGGGCCTCGAGGCTGAGGCCATCGAACGCGTGCTCGCCTTCACGGCCGCCAAGGGCGCGGACAATGCGGCGACGGTCGAGAGCCTGCGCAAGGTCGTCGGCTCCTCCGCCCGAGGCCTGGAAGGCGCGAACGAGCTCGCCGAGATCGCCTCCCTCGTCGCCTCCTCCGGGTACGAGGACCGCGTGACCATCGATCCCTCCGTGGTGCGCGGTCTCGAATACTACACCGGCCCCGTCTACGAGGCCGAGCTGACCTTCCAGGTCCAGGACGAGGACGGACGCCCGGTCCGCTTCGGCTCGGTCGGCGGCGGCGGGCGCTATGACGGTCTCGTGGGCCGCTTCCGCTCCGAGCCCGTTCCCGCCACCGGCTTCTCCATCGGCGTCTCGCGCCTGCTCTCGGCCCTGCAGATGGTGAAGAGCCCGATCGTATCGGGCTCCGAAAAGCCCGGGCCGGTGGTGGTGCTCGTCATGGACCGCGACCAGATCGCCGCCTACCAGCGGATGGTCTCGACCCTGCGCCAGGCCGGCATCCGCGCCGAGCTCTATCTCGGATCCTCGGGCATGAAGGCGCAGATGAAATATGCCGATCGCCGGCAGAGCCCCTGCGTGGTGATTCAGGGCTCCAACGAGCGCGAGCGCGGCGAGGTCGAGATCAAGGACCTGATCGAAGGCGCCAGGGCGGCTCAGGCCATCGCATCCAACGAGGAGTGGAAAGCCGCCCGTCCGGCGCAGTTCTCGGTAACCGAGGACAAGCTGGTGGAGGCCGTGCGCGAGGTTCTGGCCCGCCATTTCGGATAGGCTTGGCCGTTCGGGAACCCCTGTGGTTCCATCGGGGTTGTCTGGCAAGCTTGACCATCAGGAGATGAACATGGCGAAGGCCAAGGACAAGAAGACCCCATCCAAGTCGAAGAAGGATTCCGGCAAGAGCACCAGCACGAAGCTGGCGAAGTCGGCGAAGAAGTCGGGCCTCATGGACCTGATCAACTCGGATCTCGGCCGCGAAATCCTGGCCGACGCCCTGATCGCCGCAGCCGGCGCAGCCGCGACCGTCCTCACCCGGACCCGCGCGGCCAAAAAGGCGGGCGCGGCCGTCGCCGATGCGGGCTCGCAGACCGCCGACCTGACCCAGACGGCCGCCGGCGCCGTCGCCAGCGTCGTGACGGAAGCTGCCCGCCATTTCCTGCCCCCCAGCCTCATGGGTGAAGAGGGCGGCTCGGACAAGGGCGGCAAGGCGGAGCCCAAGAAGGTCAAGTACGTGAACCGCTCCAGCGATCACAGCAAGCGTAAGACGGCCAAGCCGAAGATCGACACGACCGAGAAGCGCTGAGGTCTAGGTCCTCAACCTATTTCCATCGTCATGGCCGGGCTAGTCCCGGCCATGACGGTGCGGGTGAGGCATGTTCTCACTTTGTTCTTGACAGCTGGTGCAAGCTGAGCTATATCATTGCTCATCCTCGCCCGACGAGGGGCGCGCTCGCGAGGCGTCGCAGATGCGGGGCAAGGAGCGGTCCCGCCGCAGGTCTCGCAACCCTGTGCTCGCGGGTGGCCGATCTGGCATGCCTCCAGGTCCGCTGAAACAAACCGCGCGTGACGAGCAGCTTGGCTCTCACTTCCCACCACACCCATCGAGCCGGGCTGCACGACGCGCCACCCTCGACCGACCTTCAGGCTCGCAGCACACGCTGCGGGCCCGAAGGCGCTGGCTGTTTGAGACGTCAATAGAACCGCACTTCCCTGCGCCCGGGACGCATGGACCTGCCTAATCCCGCGCCCATTCGGTCGCGAGGACGATATGGGTCGTGGCGGTGGCCACCCCTGGCACGGAGGCCACGACGTCCCGGATCCGGTTGAGGGTTGCGTTGGAATCGCAGGCCACGTTGACCATCAGGTCGATGGAGCCCGTCAGGGAATGGCAGGCAACCACCTCCGGAATGCCGGCAAGGCGAGGCACCACCTGCTTGCAGCGGAAGCCGGGCTCGAAGGTGACGGCGATCATGGCCCTGACGGCGGGATCCTGGGCCGAGGCCAGCTCCACCGTATAGGCCTTGATGACGCCCTCCCGCTCCAGGCGGCGCATCCGCTCCTGGGTGGCGCTGCGCGACAGCCCCACGCTGCGGGCGAGGCCCACGAGACTCTCCCGGGCATTCCTGCGCAGGGCCGCAATCAGGATCTTGTCTTTCTCGTCCAGCACCATGCCCCGATTGCCGCCCCCTCAGTCCTGCGACCGACACTTAGCCGGTCGACCGGTCATCTTGTCTAGTGAAACCGGCAGCACAACGCGCGAAGACATGAGGGACAAGGAGATAGCCCCATGACCTTCGCCCAGACCGTTCTTCTGCCCGTCGACATGCAGCAGGCCTTCGACAGCCCCTCCTGGCCGCGCCGTTGGAACGGCGACGTCGACCTCAACGGTCAGGCCATCCTCGGCGCCTGGCGAGCCCGCGGCCTTCCGGTCATCCATGTGAAGCACGACTCGGTCGAGCCCGGATCGACGCTGGCGCTAGGCCAGCCCGGCAATGCCTTCCGGCCGGGCTTCGAGCCTCACGACGGCGAGCCCGTCGTCTCGAAGAGCGTCAATTCCGCCTTCATCGGCACCGATCTCGACCTGCGCCTGAAGCGGCTCGGCGTCCGCAAGGTCGTGGTCTTCGGCATCACCACCGACATGTGCGTGTCCACGACGGTGCGCACGGGAGCCAATCTCGGCTACGAGATGATCCTCGTGGAGGATGCCTGCGACTGCTTCGACCTGCCTGACGGGCAAGGCGGCACGATCCCGGCCCGGACGAGCCATCGGGTTCACGTGGCGACGCTGGGCTTCGAGTTCGCCAAGGTGCTCACCACGCATGAGATCGTCGAAGCGCTCGGCAGTCCGGCAGCCGCCGCTGCCTAAACGCTCCTCTTTTCGTCATGGCCGTCCCCGGACTTGATCCGGGGATCAGTCCCGGCCATCCAGATTAGGAAAGCGCCACGCCTCGGTCGTCGGGATCACCGGCACAAGGCCGGTGATGACGAAGGTGCGTTCGGGGCAAGCTCAGCCCTTCGGCAGCATGTCCTTCACGAGGCCGCTCGCCTTGGCGAAGTCCATGCGGCCGGCATACTTGGCGCGGAGCGCTCCGACGACCTTGCCCATGTCCTTCATGGAGGCGGCGCCGGTCTCGGCGATGGCGGCCTCGATGGCCGACTTCGTCTCGGCCTCGTCCATCTGCTGCGGCAGATAGGAGGTGATCACCGCGACCTCGTCCTTTTCCTGCTGAGCCAGCTCCGTGCGACCGCCCTGCTCGTACATGGCGATCGATTCCTGGCGCTGCTTCACCATCTTCTGCAGGAGAGCCAGGATCTCGTCGTCGGAGAGCGGCTCCTTGCCGGCGCCTCTCGCCTCGATGTCCTTGTCCTTGAGGGCGGCCTGGATCAACCGGATGGCACCCAGGCGCCCCTTTTCCCCAGCCTTCATGGCCTCCTTCATGTCGGCCGTGAAACGTTCGCGCAGCATGGATATCTCCTTGGTTTTCGGTCGCTTGAGCGTTGACTGACGGCAAACGGCCCCTTAAGTCACGCAGGACAGTTCAAGGGCGGCCCGGATGCGGCCCGCTCAAGCACGGCCCGTTGGCCTCGGACTTACAAGAGATCATGACGATGCTGCAAGACAAAGACACCACCGGGTCCTCCTCGGTCGGCTGGACCGAGCCGCGCGCGACGGCCGTGCTCGTGCTCCAGGACGGCACGGTTCTCGAGGGCTTCGGCATCGGCGCCGTGGGCGAGGCGACCGGCGAGGTCTGCTTCAACACCGCCATGACCGGCTACCAGGAGATCCTGACGGACCCTTCCTACGCCGGCCAGATCATCACCTTCACCTTCCCGCATATCGGCAACGTGGGCACCAACGAGGAAGACATCGAGAGCGTCAATGCCGCCTCGTCCTCGGGCGTGCGCGGCGTCGTGCTGGCGGCCTCGATCACCGAGCCGTCCAACTGGCGCGCCTCCCGCGACCTCGATGCCTGGCTGAAAGCGCGCCAGATCGTGGGCCTCACCGGGGTAGACACCCGCGCGCTGACGGCCCTGATCCGCGACCGCGGCATGCCCAATGCAGTCATTGCCCACGAACCTGAAGGCAATTTCGACATCGAGGCCCTGAAGGCCAGGGCCGCCGCCCTCCCGTCCATGGACGGCCAGGATCTCGTGCCGCTGGTCACCAGCGGACAGCGCTTCGACTGGGACGAGACCACCTGGTACCGGGGCGAAGGCTACGGCCATCAGGACGGCTCGCATAAGCACCACGTGGTCGCCATCGATTACGGGGTGAAGCGCAACATCCTGCGGCTGCTGGCCCAGGCCGGCTGCAAGGTCACGGTGGTGCCCGCCACGGCCACGGCCGAGGACGTGCTGGCATTGAAGCCCGATGGCGTGTTCCTGTCCAACGGCCCCGGCGACCCGGCCGCCACCGGCGAATATGCCGTTCCAGTAATCCGCAAGGTGCTCGACGAGAAGATCCCGACCTTCGGCATCTGCCTCGGCCACCAGATGCTGAGCCTGGCCGTGGGCGCCAAGACCAAGAAGATGCACCAGGGTCATCACGGGGCGAACCACCCGGTGAAGGACCGGACCACCGGCAAGGTCGAGATCACCTCCATGAACCACGGCTTCGCGGTGGATCCGGAGACCCTGCCGACAAACGCGGTGGAGACCCACGTCTCCCTGTTCGACGGCTCCAATTGCGGCATTTCCCTCACCGACCGCCCGGCCTTCTCGGTGCAGTACCACCCGGAAGCCTCGCCCGGCCCGCAGGACAGCCACTACCTGTTCGACCGCTTCGTGCAGCTGATGGACGAGAAGAAGACGCAGGCCTGACAAGCGAAGGCTGGCGCCGCGACAAACGGGTCGGTTGCGCCAGCCACCCAAATCACGGTAACCGATCATTAACCATAAAACGAAAATGATCTGAGCCTTGATTTGGGGGTATTTCATCCATGGATTTCGATGACGATTCCGGCGAATTCAGCCGTCTGCACAACCTGTTCACGTTCCATCTCGGCATCGCCGTCTCGCTCTCCTGGCTGACCTCGCTCTATGCCGCCCTCTATGCTCCGTGGGTGCGCAACATCCGCCCGCTGATCGATCCGTCCAATGTGGGCCCGGTCGAGAGCACCTGGTCCTACCTCTTCATCTTTCCGGTGGTGCTCACCGCGGCCTGGCTGATCTCCATCTTCGGCCAGAACCTCTTTGCCCAGTTCCGGGTCTTCAAGAACCAGATCATCGAGTTCGCCTTCGCCGCCATGGTAGCCTTCGGCATGTTCTACCTGTCCATCGACCGCGCCCTCGCGGCGATGCTCATCGGCATGTAGGAAGCGGCAGGTTTCCAACGGCCCCGCTCGATCTTTCGTCTGCATCAGGCGTTCCCTTCCCGATTTCAAAGGGAGAGACGCATGGCGCAGGCGAAAGGATATGGCGATCCTCGGGGCTACAACGCACCGCTCGGGACGGACACTTACGTCTTCCGCAGCAACGGCATCGTGCCGAACTCATCGCTGCCGCTGATCGTCCGCCGCGGGGCGATCCCGCCCTCTCAGGATGATCCGACCAAAGCCTTCAAGGCGACGTTTGCCAAGAACGGCTGGACGAATGCCTGGCTCGACAGCATCCACGATTATCACCACTACCACCCCAACACCCACGAGGTGCTCGGCATCGTGTCGGGCTCGGGCCAGATCCGCTTCGGCGGTGAGGACGGCGACCTCGTTTCCGTCACCATGGGGGACGTGATCGTCGTTCCGGCCGGGGTCGCCCACGCCCTGATCAATGCGAGCGACGACTTCGCCGTGGTCGGCGCCTATCCGAACGGGTCCGATTACGACACCGTTCGCGACGATCCCAAGGCGCTGGCCTCCTCACAGCAGCGCATCGCCCAGGTGCCCCTGCCGGGCGCCGATCCCGTGGACGGCTCCGATGGACCGCTCATGAAGCTGTGGACCTGAACGTGAAAGGGCCCCCTGCCCGTCAAGGCAGGAGGCCCTCGCCCCTACGGCATTGTCGTTGATTCTCAGACCGACAGGGTGACCTGCACGTTGCCGCGGATGGCGTGCGAGTACGGGCACACCACATCTGCTTTCTGCACCAGATCCGTCGCCTGTTCCTGGGAGAGACCCGGCAGGTTGGCCTTCAGCTCGACCACCAGTCCGAAGCCGGCACCGTCATCCCGCTTGCCGATGCCGACCTTCGCCTCGACATGAGCATCGGCCGGGAGCGCGACCTTGTTCTGAGCGGCTACGAATTTCAGCGCCCCGAGGAAGCAGGCCGAATAGCCGGCTGCGAAAAGCTGCTCCGGGTTGGTCCCCTCGCCGCCCGCGCCGCCGAACTCCTTCGGCGTGGAGAGGCGAACCTCCAGCTTTCCGTCGCTAGAAGCGGCGACGCCTTCGCGTCCGCCTTGGGCTGAGGCATGGGCTGTGTAGAGAGGGGTCATCGGGAAACTCCTTGATTGACACGAATGATTGCCCGTCCGCAGATTGGATGCTTCCAATTCAATCGCGTGCAATCTAAATAGGGGCATAGGCCGTATTTCAATTGTGTGCAACCTATTTTTGGTAAGTGCGTTTCAGGTGGAGGTGACGATGACAACGCAATCCGGGGCTCTGGCACTCAGCAATCAGCTGTGCTTCGCCTTCTATTCCGTCTCCCATGCCTTCAACCGAGCCTATCGCCAGTTCCTGGACCCGCTCGGCCTCACCTATCCGCAATATGTGGTTCTGCTGGTGCTCTGGGAGCAGGACGACCTTACCGTGAAGGAGATCGGGAACAGGCTCTTTCTCGATTCAGGCACCCTCACTCCTTTGCTGAAGCGCCTTGAGAAAGCCGGCCATGTCCGCCGCACGCGGGACAGGAAGGATGAGCGGCAAGTCAGGATCGCCCTGACCCAGACCGGCCGCGCTCTGCGGGACAGGGCCGAGGAGATCCCGCAGCAGGTCGGGTGCGTGCTGGGCCTGCCCCTCGACGAAGTTCGAGCGCTCACCGAGCAGGTTGCGAAACTGCGCAGCAGGCTTCATGACTCGTCCTCGCCCCCCGCGAGTTCTTGGGTTGGGTGAGGGAAAGCTTCTTCGATGAACTGGCGCGACTACTGGAACCAGGATACCCCGATCTATACGGGCGAGCGGCACAAGCTCCTCCACTATCGGCTGATCGCCAACGACATCATCGGCCTCATCCCCTCCCCGGATGCGGCGGTGCTCGACTATGGCTGCGGCGAGGCGCTGTTCGCCGACAAGATCGCGGCGAAATGCGCCCGCCTTGTCTTGAGCGATACCGCGCCGATGGTGCGCGAACGCCTGAACGAGCGGTTCAGGGGCAACGAGCGGATCACGGTGCTCTCGACCCATGACGTCGCCAACCTGCCGGACGCCTCCTTCGACCTCATCGTGGTGAACTCGCTGGTCCAATATCTCTCCCTGGACGAATTCCGCGCCCTCCTGAAGCTCGCCCGCGACAAGCTGAAGGAGGACGGCAGGCTGATCCTCGGCGACATCATTCCGCCGGACATCAGCCCGATCACCGACGCCAGGGCACTGCTGTCCTTCGCCTGGCAGGGCGGCTTCCTGCGCTCCGCGCTCACCGGCCTCGCCCGCACGGCCTTCTCCGAGTACCGCAGGATCCGCGAAGAGGTGGGGCTTGCGCAGTACGGCGAGGACGAGATCGTCGATCTCCTGGAGGATGCCGGGTTCAGGCCGGAGCGCGCCGCACGCAATCTCGGGCACAATCAGGCCCGGATGACCTTCGTAGGACGGCCGGTCTGACCATCAGGCGAAGGTCCACGCCTTGTGCGCCATGAAGCTCCACACCATCACCACGCCCGTGGTGACGATCTGGGACGCCAGATAAGGTCCTGCGAGCCAGACCGTGAAGGCGTGCATGAGGAACCAGGTCACGAGGAAGCCCACGAAGGCCACGACGGCGAAACGCCATGTCGCCTCCCGGTGCGGCCGCTCGCTGCCATAGGTGTGCCGACGGTTGAGCACATAGGATACGAGCCCTCCCGCCACATAGCCGGCAAGGGTCGCCGGGACCGGATGCAGGCCTGCGCCTTCCACGAGGCCGATCAGGAGCCCGTAATGGACGACGGCCGCGACGAGGCCCACGCCGAAGAAGGCGGTGAACTGGCGGGCGAGGCGATGAAGGGGATGGGAGGAGGTCACGGTGCTTCGATAGCGCCTTATGCCCCGTCCGTCACTTCATTCCCTGAATGAGCCCGGCGAACCGGCGTGACATGAAGCGCGGCATGAACTTGGCCCCGATGGCGCCTGCCCGGTTCCGCGCACCCGGAATGACGATGGCCCGGCCCGCCTCGTAGCCCTCAAGTCCGATGCGCGCGACCTCAGCCGAGGACATGAGGCCGGCATCAAAGTACCGTGAGTCCTTCGGGCCTGCCGTATCAGAGAACTCACTCTGTGTGGCGCCCGGGCAGAGCGCCGTCACAGTCACCCCGTGGGGCTTGGCCTCATCGTGCAGGGCTTCGGACAGAGACAGAACGAAGGCCTTGGTGGCATAGTAGACCGCCATGTAAGGCCCGGCCTGGAAGGCTGCGACGGAGGCGACGTTCAGGATGCCGCCCCGCCGGCGCTCGATCATGCCGGGCAGCATCAGGCGGGACAGGGAGGTCAGCGCCGTGACGTTGAGGTCGATCATGGCCAGCTGCTTCTCGTAAGGAAGCGACGTGAAGGTGCCCCGCAAGCCGAACCCGGCATTGTTGACCAGAGTATGAACAGCGATTCCCCGCTCCCGGAGCATATCAGCCAAGTCCTGGGGTGCCTCCCGGTCCCCGAGATCGAGGGCCATGACCTCGACCGGAACTCCATGTGACCGGCGGATCTCGTCGGCCAGCGCCTCCAGCCGCTCGTGCCGCCGGGCTGTCAGGACGAGCGCGTATCCCCGGGCCGCGAACATACGGGCGAGTTCCGCGCCAATTCCGCTCGAGGCTCCCGTCACGACGGTCCAGCGCGGTTCTTCTGCCGTAGCCATGTTTTCCCAACTCCGTTGCCGACTCTTTCCCGCCGGATCGTACCTCACGGGCATTGGCTGTCTAAATCACGGCCAGCGCATCGTGCGAAAAGTGGATCCGGTTTTCCGCGCTCAACGATACGCCAGCCAAGAGTTGGAGCATCGGATTGGATCCCAAAAGTGGGGCCACTTTTGGGTCCGATGCTCTAAGGCCTTTGAATTTGCTCAAGGTCCGTGTAAGAGCCTCCCTCAACCTATAATCCGATCACATCCCGGCTGCGCTCGAAGCGCCGTAGCTCTACGGCCGCGCGGCTGGACACGCCTGGGTGGCCCAATGCCGAAGCGGACAGACATCTCCTCCATTCTCATCGTCGGCGCCGGTCCGATCATCATCGGCCAGGCCGTGGAGTTCGATTATTCGGGCACCCAGGCCGTGAAAGCCCTGAAGGAGGAAGGCTACCGCATCATCCTGGTGAATTCGAACCCCGCCACGATCATGACGGATCCGGATCTCGCGCACGCCACCTACGTGGAGCCGATTACGCCTGAGATCGTCGCCAAGATCATCGAGAAGGAGCGCCCCGACGCGATCCTGCCCACCATGGGCGGCCAGACGGCGCTCAACTGCGCCCTGTCCCTCAAGAAAATGGGCGTGCTCGACAAATTCAACGTGGAGATGATCGGCGCCACGGCGGAAGCCATCGACAAGGCCGAGGACCGCCAGCTCTTCCGCGAGGCCATGACCAAGATCGGCCTCGACACGCCCAAATCCCGTCTTGCCAACGCCTCGGCGCTTAAAAAAGCCGACCGGGACGCTTATCTCGCCGAGCTCGCCCGCATGGAAGCGCTCGACATCCATCCGGGCGACAAGAAGCGCATGATCGCCGCCTACAAGCTCAAGTGGGATGCGGGCGAGAACGAGCGGCGCAAGCGCTACCAGGAGCACGCCCTCGGCGAGGCCCTGCTGGCGCTGGCCGAGGTGGGCCTGCCGGCCATCATCCGCCCCTCCTTCACCATGGGCGGCACCGGCGGCGGCATTGCCTATAACCGCGAGGAATTCCTCAGCATCGTGGAAGGCGGCCTCGACGCATCGCCCACCAACGAGGTGCTGATCGAGGAGAGCGTGCTCGGCTGGAAGGAGTACGAGATGGAGGTGGTCCGCGACAAGGCGGACAACTGCATCATCATCTGCTCCATCGAGAACTTCGACCCGATGGGCGTGCACACGGGCGATTCCATCACCGTCGCTCCCGCGCTGACGCTCACCGACAAGGAATACCAGATCATGCGCGACGCGTCGCTCGCGGTGCTGCGCGAGATCGGCGTCGAGACCGGCGGCTCCAACGTGCAGTTCGCGATCGACCCTTCGAGCGGGCGCATGATCGTGATCGAGATGAACCCGCGCGTGTCGCGCTCGTCCGCTCTGGCCTCGAAGGCCACGGGCTTCCCCATCGCCAAGGTCGCGGCGAAGCTCGCCGTCGGCTACACGCTCGACGAGATCGCCAACGACATCACCGGCGGCGCGACGCCGGCCTCCTTCGAGCCGACCATCGACTACGTGGTCACCAAGATCCCGCGCTTCGCCTTCGAGAAGTTCCCCGGCGCCTCGACGACCCTCACCACGGCCATGAAATCCGTGGGCGAGGCCATGGCCATCGGCCGCTCCTTCCCGGAATCCCTCCAGAAGGCGCTGCGCTCGCTCGAAACCGGCCTCACCGGCCTCGACGAGATCGAGATCGAGGGCATGGGCAAGGGCGACGACCGCAACGCCATCAAGGCCGCCATCGGCACTCCCACCCCGGACCGGATCCTGAAGGTCGCCCAGGCCCTGCGCCTCGGCGTCAGCCATGAGGAGGTCCATGCATCCTGCAAAATCGATCCCTGGTTCCTGGAGCAACTCCAGGACATCATCGACATGGAAGCCAAGGTGAAGGCCCACGGCCTGCCGCAGACGCCCGGCGCCTTCCGCCAGCTGAAAAGCTTCGGCTTCTCGGATGCCCGGCTCGCCGTGCTTGCTAACAAGACCGAGGAAGAAGTGCGGAGCCTGCGCCGCTCGCTTTCTGTGCGCCCGGTCTTCAAGCGCATCGACACCTGCGCGGCGGAGTTCGCCTCGCCCACCGCCTACATGTACTCGACCTATACCGCCCCGTTCGCCGGCACCCCTGCGGACGAGTCCCGCCCGACCGACGCCAAGAAGGTGATTATCCTCGGCGGCGGACCGAACCGGATCGGCCAGGGCATCGAGTTCGATTACTGCTGCTGTCATGCCTGCTTCGCGCTCAAGGACGCAGGCTATGAGACCATCATGATCAACTGCAACCCGGAGACGGTCTCGACCGACTACGACACCTCCGACCGGCTCTATTTCGAGCCGCTGACGCAGGAGGACGTGCTGGAGATCATCGAGACCGAGCGCTCCAAGGGCACGCTCCACGGCGTGATCGTGCAGTTCGGCGGCCAGACGCCGCTCAAGCTCGCCCGCGCCCTGGAAGAGGCCGGGGTGCCGATCCTCGGCACCTCGCCGGAGGCCATCGACCTCGCCGAGGACCGGGACCGGTTCAAGCGCCTCCTCGACAAGCTGCACCTGAAGCAGCCCAAGAACGGGATCGCCTATTCGGTGGAGCAGGCCCGGCTGATCGCCGCCGACCTCGGCCTCCCCTTCGTGGTGCGACCAAGCTACGTGCTCGGCGGCCGGGCCATGGCGATCATCCGCGACGAGGCCCAGTTCGAGGATTACCTGCTCGGCACCCTGCCGAGCCTGATCCCGTCCGACATCAAGGCCCGCTACCCCAACGACAAGACGGGCCAGATCAACACGGTCCTGGGCAAGAACCCGCTGCTCTTCGACCGCTATCTCTCGGACGCCATCGAGGTGGACGTGGACTGCCTCTGCGACGGCCGGGACAGCTTCATCGCCGGCATCATGGAGCATATCGAGGAGGCGGGCATCCACTCGGGCGACTCGGCCTGCTCGCTTCCGCCGCGCTCCCTGTCGCCAGAGATCATCGCCGAACTGGAGCGCCAGACGAAGGCCCTGGCGCTTGCCCTCGAGGTCGGCGGCCTGATGAACGTGCAATACGCCATCAAGGACGGCACGATCTACGTGCTGGAAGTAAACCCCCGCGCCTCGCGCACGGTGCCCTTCGTGGCCAAGGTGATTGGCGAGCCCATCGCCAAGATCGCGGCCCGCATCATGGCCGGCGAGAGCCTGGCGAAGTTCGGCCTCACGCCCAAGGAGCTCCAGCATATCGGCGTGAAGGAAGCCGTGTTCCCCTTCAACCGCTTCCCTGGCGTGGACGTGCTGCTCGGGCCGGAAATGCGCTCGACCGGCGAGGTCATCGGCCTCGACCGGGGCTTCGGGGTGGCGTTCGCCAAGAGCCAGCTCGGCGCCGGAAGCCAGCTGCCGAAGACCGGCACCCTGTTCGTCTCCATCCGGGACTCGGACAAGCCGCGCATCCTGCCGGCGGTGAAGATGCTGGAGGAGGCCGGTTTCCAGATCGTGGCCACCGCCGGCACCCAGCGGTACCTGGAGGAGCAGGGCGTCAAGGCAAAGCGCATCAACAAGGTGCTCGAAGGCCGGCCCCACGTGGTCGATGCCATGAAGAATGGCGACATCCAGCTGGTCTTCAACACCACCGAAGGAGCGGGCGCCCTGTCGGATTCCCGTTCGCTACGGCAAGCTGCCCTCTTGCATAAGATACCTTACTACACCACTCTTGCAGGGGCGGTCGCCGCGGCCGAGGGCATCAAGGCATACCTCAGCGGCGATCTCGAAGTTCGGGCGCTTCAGGAATACTTTGCCTGAGGCATCCGGCCTCACATTGGAACTGCGAAGCTTCGGTGGAGTTTTCGTTGACATGCGAGGGCGCTGGAAACAGCGGCCTCGTACCTCTTTTTGGACGAGACAAACGATGGACAAGGTCCCTCTGACGATCAAGGGTTTTGCGGCGCTCGAGGAAGAGCTCAAGCGCCGGCAGCAGGTGGAGCGCCCCCGGATCATCCAGGCGATTGCGGAAGCCCGCGCGCTTGGCGACCTGTCGGAAAACGCCGAATACCATGCGGCCAAGGAGGCCCAGTCCCTCAACGAAGGCCGGATCCTCGAGCTGGAGAGCCTGATCTCCCGGGCCGAAGTCATCGATATCGCGAAACTCTCGGGCGACCGGATCATGTTCGGCGCCATCGTAAAGCTCGTGGATGAGGACACCGAGGAAGAGAAAACCTACCAGATCGTTGGCGAGCCCGAAGCCGACGTGCGCTCCGGCCGCGTCTCGGTCGCCTCCCCCATCGCCCGCGCCCTGATGGGCAAGACTATCGGCGACACGGTGGAGGTCTCGACCCCCGGCGGTGGCAAGTCCTACGAGGTTGTCGGCGTCCAGTTCGGCGCCTGATGTGAAGAAGGGGGCTTCAACAGTGAGAAACCCGATGACGTCCCCTCTCTCCCGCCGCTCGCTTCTGAAAACCCTCGCCTGTGTCGGCGTCGCCGGCGCAGGCTTTGCCTTGCCTGCTGAGGCCCAGAGCTTTCCGCAGGCCTTCTCGTCCTTTGCCGTGGATGTGAGCGTCCTGAAGGCCAAGGGCCTCGGGCCCTATGCCGATTTCGTGGGAGCTGTCGCTCTCGACGAGTTGCGGCGCACCTTTGCCGACAGGGTCGACCCGCGAGGTCCCCGGCTCGTCGTGCGCCTGACCAGCGTCACCCTCACGGCCTTTCCCGGCGGGAGCGGAGGCCCCCGGTGGCGCGGTGGCGGAGGCGGCGGTCATGACGCGGTGGAGGGCGAGGCCCTGGCGGTTGGCCGCAGGAGTGAGGTCTTCGCGCGGCACCCGATGCTGGCTGTGCTCGACGCCCATGCTCCCAGCGTTGCCCCTAATGAGCAGGGCCGCACCGTTGCCGTGACGCAGCATTGGGTCCGCTGGCTGCGGCGGCAGATCTGATCCTCTAAGCATGGTCATCCCGGACACGAAGCCGATCCGGGATCGCGTGCAAGATCAAGCGCGTGTTCCCTCCCCCTTGTGGGGAGGGTCAGGGTAGGGGTGCCGGTGCTGGACTAGACCAACGTGGCGCTCACACCCCCACCTCCAACTCCTCCCCACAAGGGGGAGGAGGGTTTCCGTGCCACTCGCGTACGGCGATCCCAGCTTCCGCGGCTGCTGCCCCGGGAGGGTACCTGCTCAGCTTTCGACTGCCGCTACATCATCCTCGATGGGCACCAGCGGCTCGTCCTTGACGAGATCGAGGGTGAGCGCCGTGCGGACGTTGCGCACGTTGGGCAGGGAGGTGAGCTCGGAGACGAGGCCCTGGAAGGATGCGAGGTTCGGAGCCACGCATTTCATGATGAAATCGATGTCGCCCGAAAGGGTCCAGCACTCGCGGACCATGGACCAGTCCTTCACCCGCTGCTCGAACTCCCTGAGCTCCTTCTTGCCCTGAACGTCGAGCTGCACCATGGCGAAGCAGACGATCTCGAAGCCCAGGTTCTTCGGGTCGAGGATGGCCCGGTAGGCCTTGATGATGCCGGCGCTTTCCAGCGCCCGCACCCGGCGCAGGCATGGGGGCGCCGACAGGCCGACCCGGCGCGCGAGCTCCACATTGGTGATGCTGCCGTCGGCCTGCAGCTCTTTCAGAATGGCCCAGTCGATGGAATCGAGGCGTCCGCGCACGGTAACTCCGTAGGCATGATCGGGGCGGGCGAAAACCGGCCGGTTGCTCGGATCATGCAGTCTCAGGTCAAAAAATCTCGTCTTGGCTGACTAGACCGTATAAGGGATCCGCACAAGGAGGACGGGCGATTAAGTCGCAACGAACTTCATGAACTCCACAGGCTCATTGATCGAATGTTGCGCGACGAGACCAGCCCTGTCATCTGGGTGCTGACGGACGGCAAGGCCGGGGACGAACTGCAGGCCCTGAGCGTGGCCGAGGCGCTGGGACTGCCCTCGCTGATCCGCCGGGTGAAGCCGAGGCCGCCCTTCACGTGGCTGATGCCCTGGGGGCCGATCGACCCGCGCGAGCGGCCGCTCGCTCCGGGCAGCCCCCTCGCCCCGCCCTTCCCTGACCTTCTCATCGCCTCCGGCCGCCGGGCCGTGCCCTACCTGCGCCATGTGAAGCGGGCCTCCGGCGGGCGGACCTATACGGTGTTCCTCAAGGATCCCCACACCGGCCCGAACACCGCCGACTTCATCTGGTCGCCGAGCTACGACCGCATCCGCGGCCCCAATGTGATCACCACTCTCACCCCGCCGCATCGGGTCTCGAGGCAACGGATCGAAGCCGCCCGTGCAGAGCCCGAGCCTCGCCTCGCCCGTCTGCCCAATCCTCGGGTTGCGATCCTTGCCGGAGGGAACAGCCGTCACCACCGCTTCACGGATGAGGACATCAGCCGCTTGATGGGGCATCTGACCTCGGTTGCCGAGGCCGGAGCCGGACTGATGGTCACGGCCTCGCGCCGCACCCCTGCCGCCCTGCGGGACGCCCTGATCGCCCTCACAGCCAGGCATGGCGGCTTCTTCTGGAACGGGACCGGCGAGAACCCTTACGTGGATCTGCTTGCGCTGGCCGATTTCATCATCTCGACGGCCGATTCCTTCAACATGATCGGCGAGGCCGCCGCGACGGGGCGCCCGATCCTGGTTTTCGAGCCCTCGGGCGGACACCCGAAACTGGATGTTTACATGCATGAGCTTAAAAGCCATGGAATTGTGCATCCTTTCGAGGGACGTCTTGTAGGACGGCCCTACGAACCCTTAAATTCAACACCCAAGGTCGCGAAGGCGATCGCTGAAGGCTTCGGCCGCCACCGCCGCGCCCTCGGCTTACCGGACATCGCCTTTTTTCTGGAGACCCCCTGATGGCCCATTCTCACGCCAAGCTCATCATCATCGGCTCGGGGCCGGCAGGCTATACGGCGGCGATCTATGCGGCGCGCGCCCTTCTCGAGCCGGTCATGATCTCCGGTTTCCAGCCCGGCGGTCAGCTCATGATCACCACCGACGTGGAGAACTATCCGGGCTTTGCCGACGTGATCCAGGGCCCCTGGCTCATGGAGCAGATGCGCCTGCAGGCCGAGCATGTGGGCACCAAGATGGTCTCCGACCACATCACCAAGGTGGATCTGAAGCAGCGCCCCTTCCGCCTCGAGGGCGATTCCGGCGACACCTATACCTGCGATGCGCTCATCGTCGCGACCGGCGCCCAGGCCAAATGGCTGGGCCTGCCCTCCGAGGGCCAGTTCCAGGGCTTCGGCGTCTCGGCCTGCGCCACCTGCGACGGGTTCTTCTACAGGGCTAAGGAAGTCGTGGTGGTGGGCGGCGGCAACACCGCCGTCGAGGAGGCGCTGTATCTGGCGAACCTCGCCTCCAAGGTCACCCTGGTTCACCGCCGGGATTCCCTGCGCGCCGAGCGCATCCTGCAGGACCGCCTGTTCAAGCATCCCAAGATCGAGGTGATCTGGAACTCCGCCGTCGAGGAGATCTGCGGCACGGAGAACCCCTCCTCCGTCACCCATGTCCGGCTCAGGAACCTCGTCTCGGGCGAGACCTCCGACTTCAAGACCGATGGCGTGTTCGTCGCCATCGGCCACAAGCCCTCGACTGAGCTGTTCGTCGGACAGCTCGACATGAAGTCGGGCGGCTATCTGGTGACGAAGCCGGGCTCCACCGACACGAATATCCCGGGCGTCTTCGCCGCCGGCGACGTGACGGACGACATCTACCGTCAGGCCGTGACCTCGGCAGGCATGGGCTGCATGGCCGCTCTCGACGCGGAGCGCTATCTGGCGGCCCTTGAGGCAACCCAGGAAGCCGCCGAATAGGATTTGTTAACAATCCTTTAGCCCTCAGGCCGATTTCCTGTTGCATCAGGCTGCCGGCTCATCAGAGATAAGGGGTGCCTTGCATCAGGTGCATGCGAGGCTTAGAGCATCGTGCGGAAAAGTGGATCCGGTTTTCCGCGTCAACGATGCCCTTATCCAAGAACGAAGCATCGGATCCGATCCCAAAAGTGCAATCCACTTTTGGGTCCGATGCTGTAGGGGAATGCCGTGGACTGGGACAAGATCCGGATTTTCTACACCGTCGCGGAAGCGGGCAGCTTCACGCGGGCCGGTGACGATCTGGGCTTGAGCCAGTCTGCCGTGAGCCGTCAGATCAGCGCGCTTGAGCGCGAGCTGAAGGCGCCTCTCTTCCACCGCCACGCAAGAGGCCTGATCCTCACCGAGCAGGGCGACCTGCTGTTCCGGGCCGCCCGCGACATGCGCATGCGGCTCGAGACCACGAAGGCCCGCCTCGTCGAGACCAGCGAGCGCCCCTCGGGCGAGCTTAAGGTGACCACCACCGTCGGCCTCGGTTCGATCTGGCTGGCCCAGCGCATCGCGGAATTCCTGGATCTCTACCCGGATGTCCGGGTCGAGCTGATCCTGTCCAACGAGGAACTGGATCTCGCCATGCGCGAGGCGGACGTGGCCATCCGACTGCGTCGCCCGGCCCAGCCCGACCTGATCCAGCGACGCCTCTTCACCATCCACTTCCACGTCTACGCCTCGGCCGACTACATCAAGCGGTTCGGCGAGCCCAAGACCCTGGAGGAGCTGGACGAGCACCGGATCGTGTCCTTCGGCGGTCATCAGCCGTCCTATCTCATGGCCGTGCACTGGCTCGCCACGGCCGGACGCGAGGGACGCGAGCCGCGCCAGTACCATTACGTGGTCAACAACATCACCGCCCTGAAATTGGCGGTCGAGACAGGCGCCGGCATCGCCGTGCTGCCGGATTACGCGGTAGTGGGCAACCCGGATCTCGTTCAGATCCTGCGTGACGTGGAGATGCCCTCCCTGGACAGCTATCTCGTCTATGCCGAGGAGATGCGCTCCGTTGCGCGCGTGCAGGCCTTCCGCGACTTCCTGATCTCCAAAGCCCAGCGCTGGACATTCTAAGGCATCGGACCCGAAGCTGGATTTGCACTTTCGGGATCCCTCCGAAGTTAAGAGCATCGTTGGGCGCGAGAACCCGGGTCCGCTTTTTCGCTGCCGCGGGCCTCTGGGGCGCACGACGCTCTAACGGGGCTTTTTCCGGTCAAGCTCGATGGCTACCCGGAATTTGTCACCTCCATGACAGAAGCCATGCATTCCTTGCAGCCCTTTCATGAGGCATGCTGCATTGCAAAGAGGCACGATGCAGTCGATATGAGCGGTGGCTGAATTCAACGCGGCGTCGCTTTCTTCCTCCCGGCGATGCCGTGTCGGCCGTTCCCTCTGGAAGGTTTTGACCTATTTGTCGGACCTCTACTTTCGCCGGGCCTTTGGCCCGGCTTTTTTCTTTTCAGGCCCTAAGGCATCCGACCGGACAATGGATCCTCACTCTTGGGTCCGACGCCTTCTTGAGCGAGCGCATCGCCGGGAGCGGAAAACCGGTTCCACTGCCCCTCGCACACCATGGGCCAGTCGACTTCAGCTCCAGCGGACGTGGGACTGCTCCGCCTCTTCCTTCAGGGCACGGCGCAAGACCTTGCCCACATTGGTTTTGGGAAGGGTCTCGCGGAATTCGACGCGGCGGGGCACCTTGTAGCCCGTCAGGTGCTCCCGGCAGAACTGCCGCAACTCATCGGCCGTGAGGTTCGGATCCTTTCGCACCACATAGGCGACGACCGTCTCGCCCGAATGCTCGTCCGGGAGACCGATCACAGCGGATTCCATCACGCCCGGATGCTTGGCGATGATATCCTCGACCTCGTTCGGATAGACATTGAAGCCGGAGACGAGGACCATGTCCTTCATGCGGTCAACGATCTTGATCTGGCCGTCGGGCAGCATGATCGCGACATCGCCGGTCCGGAACCAGCCGTCCGACGTCATGACCTTCGCGGTCTCATCAGGACGGTTCCAGTAACCTGCCATCACCTGCGGTCCCTTCACGCACAATTCGCCCCGCTCGCCGGGAGGCAGGTCGGACCCGTCGGCTCCGCGCACGCTCACGTCCGTCGAAGGGAGCGGATAGCCGATGGTGCCGGTGAACTCCTCGATGTCGAGGCGGTTGGCGCAGACCACGGGGGAGGTTTCGGAAAGACCGTAGCCCTCCACGATCGGCTGCCCGGTCACCTGCTTCCACTTCTTCGCCACGGCCGCCTGGGTGGCCATGCCGCCGGACACGGCGAGCACCATCTGCGAAAAGTCCACCTTCTCGATGCCCGGCGCATGGGCCAGGGCATTGTAGAGGGTGTTGAGGCCGGACATCAGGGTGATGCGGCTCTTCTGGAGCGTCTTGACGAAGCCCGGGATGTCGCGCGGATTGGCGATCAGAAGCTGGCAACCGCCCATCTTGGTCATGAGCAGGCCGCAGACCGTCAGGGCGAAGATGTGATAGAGCGGCAGGGCCGTCACCATCACATGATCCTCCCGGACGCCGAAGAACGGAGCCATCCAGGCTTCCAGCTGCAGGACGTTGGCCGCGACGTTGCGGTGGAGCAGCGTGGCACCCTTCGCAACGCCGGTGGTGCCGCCCGTATACTGCAGGAAGGCGATGTCGTCCGGCGATACGGTGACCGGCTGGGCCTTCTTGCGCGCTCCCTCGGTCATGACCGCCTTGAAGCTCACGGCATGCGGCAGGCTGAAGGGCTTGACCGCCTTCTTCACATGGCGGGAGACGAGGTTGATGATCCCTCCCTTCAGGCCGAGCAGATCGCCCGGCGTCACGAGGACGACCCGATCCAGCTTGATCTCCGGCAGCGATTCCTCGACCGTCGTGCCGAAGTTTTCGAGCACGAACAGGAAGCGGGCGCCGGAATCGTTGAGCTGATAGGTCAGCTCCCGCGGGGTATAGAGCGGGTTGACGTTCACCACCGTGCCGCCAGCCATGAGGATCCCGAACAGGACCGCCGGATAGGCCATGACGTTCGGCATCATGATGGCGACCCGGTCGCCCTTCTTCAGCCCCTGCCCCTGGAGCCAGGACGCGACCGCATCCGCGTCGCGCCCCAGTTGGGCATAGGTCACGCGCTTGCCGAAGCTCTCGGCGGCCGGACGGTTCGAATACTTGGCGAGGGCATCGCGGAAGATGTCGTTGAGCGTGCCGATCCCGGCCTCGTCGATGGCAGGCGGCACACTCGCCGGATAGGATCTGAGCCAGGGGCGGGCTGCTGAAGGATCCGGAGCGCCCGCTGGGGCAGGCGCTGAGGTTGTGGCGTTCATCATCATCCTCCGCTTCGTGGCGAGTCTTGCTTCATGGGAGATGGCGTCTCCGTCAAAGCTTAACTTGGCGCGGAAGAGCCCTTTTGTCGATGGAAATAGTTTAGACCTGAACAATCGGTGCGGATCGTTCAGGTCCTTGTTACTCAATGGGCCTTCTGCAACACCATCTCGGCCGGGCGGCCGCTGAGTTCGGCCATGTGATCGAACCGGGTGGAGAAGGTTCCGACGCCGGCCGTGGCGGAGCGCAGTTCCACGATGAGATCGCCGATTTCGGATTCAGGGATCGTCGCGCTCAAGACCTGCCATCCTGTCCATCCGGGCCGCTCGTCATAGCCGAGGATCTGCCCGCGCCTGCCGGTCACGAGGGCCGTGGCCTTGGAGAGGGCCTCGGAGGGAATCGTGATCTCCACCGACAGCACCGGCTCCAGCAGCACGGGCTTGGCCTTCGGCAGCGCCTCGGCCAGCGCCAGCTTGGCGGCGGCCTGGAAGGCGGCATCCGAGGAATCGACCGTGTGGTAGGAGCCGTCCGTCAGGCTGACGGCGAGATCCACCACCGGAAAGCCGAGAGGCCCGCATTTTAGGGCATCCCGCACCCCTGTCTCCACGGACGGGATGTACTGGCGCGGCACCACGCCGCCGGTGATATGGTCTTGGAAGGCGAAGCCCTCGCCCCGTGGCAGTGGCTTGATCTCGATCATCACGTCGCCGAACTGGCCATGGCCGCCGGTCTGCTTGCGGTGACGGCCCCGGGCCGAAGCCGGCAGCTTGATCGTCTCGCAATAGGCCACCCTGGGCTTTGCTGTCTCCACGCCCACCTGGAAGCGCGAGGCGAGCTTCTCGACCGCCACCCGCAGGTGCATCTCGCCCTGCCCGTGCAGCCGGATCTCGCCCATCTCGGGCCGGGTCTCGATCGCCAGCGAGGGATCCTCTTCCGTGATCTTCGCAAGAGCGCTCGAGAGCCGCACGTCGTCCTTGCGGTCCTTGACCTTGAGGGCCACCGCATAGACCGGCTCGGGCGGCGCAACGGACAGAATGGCCTCCGGCCTTGCCTTGCCGGCCGCGAAGCTGTCGCCCGTGGCGATGCTCTCCAGGCGGCCGAAGCCGACCGCGTCGCCAGCCACGGCGTCCGCCTTGCGTGTCGTGGTGCCGCCGATCACCGTGAGCAGGCTGCCGATCCTCGCCTCGCCGCCGCGGGAGCCCACCACCATGTCGCCCTCATGGAAGGTGCCGCGCAGGACGCGGGCGATGGAGAGCTTGCCGCCCTGCCCCTGGTGCAGGGTCTTCACGGTCTGAGCCAGGGGCGCCCCCTCCTCGGGAATGCCGAGGCGTGCCCGGGTCTCAGCCAGGGTCGGCGCTTCGTGGCGCAGTGCCTTGAGGAGGCGCGTGATGCCGTTGCCGCGCTCGGCGGAGCCGATGAGCGCCGGCACCACATGCCGCTCCCTCAGCTCCTTCGAGAGATCGTCGAAGATCTGGTCGCGGGGCGGCTCGATCTCCGAGATCAGCTCCTCCATGAGCGCGTCGTCGTAGTCGGCCAGCCGCTCGAGCATGGCGAAGCGCGCTTCCTTCTCCCGCGGCAACTCGCCTTCGGGCAGGTCCACGACCTCGCTCGGCGCGTGCTCGCGATAGATGAAGGCGCGCTCCAACGCGAGGTCGATGAAGCCGATGGCAATCCCGTCCTTCCAGAGCGGGATCTGGCGCAGGAGCAGCGGCGTGCGGGACGCCTGCTGCAGCAGCGCGAGGGTCTCGCGGATGCGCTGGGTGGCGGTGTCGATCTTGTTGATGAAGAGGAAGCGCGGAATGTCGGCCTCTTCGAGCTCCCGCAGGATGATCTCGAGGGCCGGGATCTTGCGCTCATCCGCCTCGCACACGACGATCGCCGCGTCGCAGACCGGCGTGATGCTGCGCATTTCGTGCAGGAATTCCGTGGAGCCGGGGCAATCGACGAAGGTCAGGCTCTCGCCCAGGAAATTCACGGTGGCCACGTTCGGCTCGATGCTCATGGCATGGGCGCGGGCCTCGGCGCTCGCATCGCCCACGCTATCCCCGCTCGCCACGCGGCCTGCCCGCGAGATGGCTCCGGTCCGCTCCAGGATGGCCTCGAGAAGCGTGGTCTTGCCGCTCTGAAACGGGCCGACGATCGCGATGCATCGCGGGCCCGAAGCTGGTCTGCCGTTGGGTGCCATAGGATCTCATCCTCCCTGCCCCCGCTGCTGGCGCGCTCTTGTTCCAAGGCGCGTTGGACCGATGCTCTGCCTGTGTTGGTGAGTTGGCAAGGGGGTTCGTGGGGGAGTGTCACTTCGACAGTTCCCGGCGAGGACCTCAAGCTTTCCAGCGGGTCGTGAGCCCGGAGCGAGGGGCGGAGCGAACGCTAGGGCAAGCACAACTCTGAGCCGAGTGAACACACGTAAGCTCGCCTCGAGGACAGGCGTGCTTGGTGTACTCCCACGCCGTCTCGATGCCCAGCTTGTACAGCTGCGCGCCCGGGTTCCTCGACTCATGTGCCTGGATCTGGCGGCGGCGAAGGCCGCCCCGGGTCCATCGAGGTCCGCGGCCGGGCGGCGCGGGTCGCAAGGGGCTGCATTCCAGCCTCGGACCCTGTCCGGCGCAGCGGGTTTCCGAAGGGGCGAACGGACCCCGGAGGCGACAAGGACGCCCGCGGCTTGCAGAAGCAGGCCTGACTGTCAGCGACCGAACGTCGCCCTCCTAACGCGATCATCGCAGACGGCTGGAGAGCCAAGGCTCAGGCTGGCGACCGCAAGGATCGTCGCGACCTCAAGCAATGATCAAGTCTTTGATCATAAAGATAAATCACATGCTACCCAGGCCCGGATGAGCCCATGTGCGATAGCGCACGCCGGCCTTGCCGCGGCAACGAGATATGGTTGCAGATCGACCTTCCCCAAGGTATGGCAAAGCTCTAGTAACGTTATTCCGTTTTAATGACCACGAACGTGATTCTAATGCCAGGGAGACCGAAATGACTGTAAAAATTTGGAAAGCCGAAAGCGCTGTTGCCAACTCCGGCTACAATTCCGGGCGGCCTGTCATAACCATGCTTCCCAACGGCGGATACGTGGTGGCTTGGCACGACACGAACACCAAAGAACTCTATCTCTAGGTTTATGACGGCAATGGCGCGCCTGTCGACGCCAACGGCACCGCGTCTGGTACGGCCCTGGCCATTCGTTCAAACGTAGCGAATGGGGGCGAACCCCAGAACATCAGCGTCCTCGCCATCGACGATCAAACCGGCGATTTCGCCGTCACCTGGAGTGCCGCCAGGACTGAGAACGGCAGGGATTATTGGTCGCTCAAGACACAGGTCTTCAATGCCGACGCAACCCCAAAGGCCACGACCCCGACCGATATTGAGACCAGCCTGAGCCGAGATCAGCACGAAAACGTTGCCATGGCGCGCCATGGCAGCGGGTATGTGGTGGCCTATAACTCGACCGATCGAGTCTCAGGTGTGGCCAGCTTCGAATTGGCCCGATACGATCATCAAGGTCAGAAGGTTGGCGAGCAGATCAAGCTGAATCTTCCTGCGCAAGAGATAGGGCTACATCCGGATATGATCCGGATCAATGATGACAAGTATCTCCTCGCCTTCGCAGCGGGAGGCAACACTGTAAAGGTTTACGTTGTCGATCCCGACAACCCCAACCCGTCTCAGGAAATCCTTGTCGGGGTCGGCCATGGCAATAGCTATCCCGATATCGTTCCCTGGAATGACGGTTTTGCCGTCATTTATCACACCAATGACAACAAGATTCTCCTGAAGACCTACAATGCACAGGGTGCTTTTGCTGACGATTTCGAAATCGCCAACAGTGCTTACAGGGACGGCTTTGCTCCCAAACCCCATGAGACCACCGTCCTGAAAGACGGGCGGATCGCGCTCGTCTACAGTTCATACACGGGTGCCAACAACACCAATGATAATCGGATCGTTCTCAAGATCCTGGATCCCAACTCTCCCGATGCGGTGACCGAGACGTTCATCCTGCCGCCTCCCGCCAATCCCTGGCTGCTCTCGGCAAGAATTACCGAAATGGCCGATGGGCGCCTTGCTCTCACCTGGTGGAGCGGCAACAGCCCCAACACGGGAATCAAGACGACCATCATCGACGCTCGCGATGAAGGGGTGAATGTCACCGGCACGCAGAAGAACGACATCTACCACGGGTCCGACTTTGTCGACACCCTGAACGGGAGCGGCGGCAACGACGCGCTCTATGGCGGCGACGGCGACGATCACTTCAATGGTGGCGCCGGTGCGGATCACTTCAACGGCGGCATCCTCAACGGTCGGGACAACGGCACCCAGGACAATGTGAGCTACTGGGGCGCAAGAATGCACAAGGTCAGCTCGAAGCTGTCAAGGTCTATCTTTGGGACGTTACTAAGAACGATGGCCATGAGGCTTTAGGCGACACCTATTCGGGCATCGAGGTCATCAGCGGCACGACTCTGAATGACGTGATCGAGGGTGACAACGCTAACAACACCTTCTGGGGCGACGATGGCAACGATGTGCTCAAAGGCTTTGGCGGCAACGACACGCTTCAGGGTAGTAATGGAGCGGATACCCTTTACGGCGGTTTCGGCAACGACACGCTTCAAGGCGGGGATGGCTCGGACACGCTTTATGGCGGTGCAGGAGCCGATAGGTTCGAGGGCGGGATTGAAGATGGTGGAACTAATCTCGTCAGCTATGCTGACTCGACAGCAGGCGTTGGAGTGACAGCCAGCCTTGCTGACGCCCGTCGGAATACCGGGGAAGCTGCTGGCGATACTTATAACTCGATCAATAATCTTGAAGGGACCAACTGGAACGACGTTCTCATTGGCTTGAACGACGGTGACACTGCATACGCCTCGAGAGATAACAAACTCTCCGGCGGCGGCGGCGATGATACGCTGGAAGGCGGTGCTGGTGCGGACACCTTGGATGGTGGAACCGGCTTCAACAACTTCGCGTCCTATGCAGGCGCCGGAGCGGCCGTCCGCACCAGCCTTGGCATCGCTGGGGATTTCGGCCGCCTCGGCGATGCGATCGGCGACGTCTATGCCGATGGCACGATCCAGGGCCTGATCGGCTCGAATTTCAACGACACCCTTGCCGGCAGCAATGACTTTGCCAATGAGATCCGCGGCGGCGGCGGAGAGGATAAACTCTACGGCGGCGGTGGCGACGACACCCTGATGGGCGGTGTCGGCGCGGACTTGCTCGATGGTGGTGAAGGCAACGACTTTGCGAGCTATGCCGACTCCACGGAGCGTGTGGCGATCGCCTTGCCAGGCAACGGCAACGGCACTGTCGCAGGCGATACCTTCAGCAGCATCGAAGGCCTGATCGGCTCGAGCTATAACGACAGCCTCACCGGCAACGATATCGCCAACGTTCTGCGCGGCATGGGCGGCAACGACACCCTGAACGGTGGCGCCGGCAGCGACACCCTGGAAGGCGGTGCCGGCGACGACACCTACCATGTCGATGGGGCCGACACGATTGTCGAGGCAGCCGGCCAAGGCATCGATACGGTGGTCGTCACCTCGACCTTCACGCTCACCCCAGGCGCCTCCATCGAAAACATCGTGCTCGCCGCAACAGCCACGATCAACCTGACCGGCAACGAGCTCGACAACGTTCTGACCGGCAATGCCGGGAACAACACCCTCGACGGGCAGGCCGGCAACGACGTGATCGTGGGCGGGGCTGGCGCTGATGCCATGACGGGGGGTTTAGGCAACGACACCTACTACGTGGACGATGCCGGCGACAGGGTGGTCGAGCATGCCGGCCAGGGCATCGATACGGTCTATGTCAACACCGCCGCCTACGTGCTGAGCGCTGATGCCGAGGTGGAGACCCTGGTGGCCGGCGCCGGAGCGCTCAACCTCACGGGTTCAAACTTCGCCAACGCGATCAGCGGCAACGCCCTGGGCAACCGGCTATTGGGGCAAGCCGGCAACGACCGAATCGTGGCGGCATCGGGCAACGATAAAGTGTATGGCGGCTCGGACAATGATCAGCTCTGGGGCGAGATCGGCAACGATCAGCTCTGGGGCGACGCGGGCGATGACCGGGTTTCCGGAGGCTTGGGCAACGATCTGCTGCGGGGGGGCACGGGCCGGGACGTGTTCGTGTTCGTGTTCGACACGCGCATGAACAAGAGCACCAACGTGGACAAGATCTACGACTTCAAGTCGTCTGATGATAGCTTCCACTTGGACAACGCAATCTTTACCAAGCTCGGCCGCGGCAGCGCGGCGGGCATGAGGTTTAAGAGCGACATGTTCGTCGAGGGCAAGAAGGCGCAGGACCGGGAGGACCGGGAGGACCGCATCGTCTATGACAAGAAGACGGGCGCGCTCTACTACGATCAGGACGGCACCGGCTCCAAGGCTCAGGTGAAGATCGCCACCATCACCAACAAGACCAAGCTCTACTACCACGACTTCTTCGTCATCTGAGAACCGCAGGCGATCAGAAGCAGGCCGCCCGGCAAACGCCGGGCGGCCTGTGTCGTTCAGGAGTACGAGTGCAGGCCTCTCACCCGTCCTGGTGTTCGCCCCGGCGCACCACGCGCATGGCGGTGATGGTCACGGGGCCTGCCCGCAGCAGGTTCATGGCGGAGACGATCATCTCGGCCAGGCGCTCAGGGCTTATGCTGTCGCCTTGAATGTCGAGCAGGAAGTCCTTCGCCTCCACATAGCCGCCATTGGTGAAGTCGACGCGGGCGTCGAACTTCACGCGGTGCGTGGAGGCGGGGTCGGCCCGGTAGGGCTCCGCCTCGGGATCCGGGTGGAAGGTCTGTGGCAAGGTCATCTGCACGATGAGTTCCTTGGAAACATCTCATCAATCTTTGACCTCATCCTGAGGAGGTCGCTTAAGCGACCGTCTCGAAGGATTGTCCAGAGAGCACTGGATCCTCCTTCGAGACGGATTGCTCGCGCAATCCTCCTCAGGATGAGGGCTTATAGGGCTGCTCAAAAAGGTGTTCTCCACCATTGGAGCAGATGCTTTAGCGCAACGATCCGCAGAAGCGCTGGATGCGGTTGCAGGCATCCTCCAGCGCCGCGCTGGACGTGGCATAGGAGATGCGGAAGTTGGGACCGAGCCCGAAGGACGAGCCGTGCACGGCGGCGACGCCCTCGGCCTCGAGCAACTCCGAGACGAAGTCCTCGTCCGTCTCCAGCACCTTGCCCGACGGCGCGGTCTTGCCGATGGCCTCGGCGCAGGACGGGTAGACGTAGAAGGCACCCTCCGGCATCGGGCACTTCAGGCCCTTCGCCTGGTTGAGCATGGAGACCACGAGATCGCGGCGCTCCTCGAACGCCTTCTTGAAGCGCGGCAGATGATCCTGCGGACCGTCGAGCGCCTCGACGGCGGCCCATTGCGAGATCGCGCTCGTTCCGGAGGTCTGCTGGCCCTGCACGAAGTCCATGGCCTTGATGAGATGCTCGGGACCACCGGCATAGCCGATGCGCCAGCCGGTCATGGCATAGGCCTTCGACACGCCGTTCATGGTGAGCGTGCGCTCGTAGAGGTTCGGCTCGACCTGCGCCGGCGTGACGAACTCGAAATCGCCGTAGGTCAGGTGCTCGTACATGTCGTCGGTGAGCACCCACACATGCGGATGGCGCATCAGCACGTCGGTGATGGCCTTCATCTCGGCGCGCGAATAGGCGGCGCCCGTCGGGTTCGACGGCGAGTTGAGGATGATCCACTTGGTCTTCGGGGTGATGGCGCGCTCGAGCGGCTCCGGCTGGAGCTTGAAGCCGTGCTCCATGGTGCAGTCCACGAACACGGGCTTGCCGCCGCACAGCACCACCATCTCAGGGTACGACACCCAGTAGGGCGCCGGAATGATAACCTCGTCGCCCGGGTTCAGGGTGGCGAGCAGCGCGTTGTAGATCACGTGCTTGCCGCCGGTGGACACGATGGTCTGCGAGGGCTTGTAGTCGAGGCCGTTCTCGCGCTTGAACTTGCGGGAGATCGCCTCGCGAAGCGGCACGATGCCGGAGACGGGCGTGTATTTGGTCTCGCCCCGGCGGATGGCCGCGATGGCCGCTTCCTTGATGTTGTCGGGGGTGTCGAAATCCGGCTCGCCGACGGAGAGGCTGATCACGTCCCGCCCCTGGGCTTTCAGATCCCGCGCCTTCTGCGTGATGACGATGGTGGCAGACGGCTTGATGCGCGAGAGGGCGTCAGACAAAAAGCCCATGGGAATCCTCCGATCGGGGGGTTAGAAAGGGACCGTGACGGCGGCGGACCCTAATCCGGGCAAGCCGTCCAAGCAAGCAAAACAGCCCCGCCTGCCGGGATTTCGAGGAGACGCCTTTTCCGATGACCCAATCCGTCACCCGCCGCCTTGCGCTCGGCCTTTTCGCCGGCGCGGCCCTGTTCGCCTCCGCAGCCTCCGCTCAGGATTACCCGACCCGCGTCATCAGGATGGTGGTCCCCTACCCGGCCGGCGGCCCCACCGATGTCATCGCCCGCATCGTGGCGGAGGAGATGGGCAAGGAACTCGGCCAGAACGTGCTCGTCGAGAACCTGGCCGGCGCCTCCGGGGCGGTCGGCACCCGCACGGTCGCGAAGGCGGAGCCCGACGGCTACACCATCGTGTTCGGCAACAACCAGACCCACGGGAACAACATGTTCCTGCTGAAAGAACCCGGCTACGACGCGGTGAAGGACTTCGCGCCGCTCGCGGGCGCCGGCGCCTTCGAGCATGTGTTCGTGGTCAAGAACGACCTGCCCGTGAAGACGATCCCCGAACTGGTGGAACTCGCCAGGAAGGAACCGGGCAAGCTGAATTACGGCTCGACGGGCGTGGGCTCCGGCTCGCATCTGGCGACCGAACTCTTCATGACCCGCACGGGCACGAAGATGACCCATGTGCCCTTCCGGGGCGCGGCTCCCCTGGTGACCGAGCTCATGGGAGGCCGCATCGACGTGTCGAACTCGACCCTGCCGAGCGTGCTCTCCCAGTTCCAGGCCGGCCAGATGCGCGCCATCGGGATTGCCAGCCCGCAGCGCAACCCGCAGGCGCCCGACGTGCCGACCCTGCGCGAGCAGGGCATCACCAATGCGGATGCGGAATCCTGGGCCGCCTTCTTCGCCCCGGTGAATACGCCCAAGCCCATCCTCGACAAGCTCTCGGGCACGATCATCGCGATCCTCAGCAAGCCCGACGTGAAGGAGCGGATCACAAAGCTCGGTTTCACCCTGAACGTGCGGAATCCGGAAACCTTCAGGCCGTATCTCGAGAAGGAGATCCAGACCTGGGCCGAGATCATCAAGGCGGCCGGCCTCAAAGCCGAGTGAGACTAGTCCAAGACACTTCGTCATGGCCGTCCCCGGACTTGATCCGGAGATCAGTCCCGGCCATCCCGATGCTATGAGGCTCAGGGCTGTTCTGATCGGGATCACCGGCACAAGGCCGGTGATGACGCAAGAACGCCGAGTCACCTGAAGGTACGCTGACATGCAACGTCACCAGGGCCGGCTGATCGACCACGTGCATCTGCGCGTCTCCGATCTCGAGGCGAGCCGGCGGTTCTACCGTGCTGTGCTGAAGGCCATCGGGCGCGACTTCACGTCGGAGAGCCCGGAGCATTTCGCCTGCGACGAGCTTTGGGTCGACAAGGCCGACGGCCCGGTATCACGGGTTCACCTGGCATTTCAGGCCAAGGATCGCGAGAGCGTTCATGCCTTCCACGCGGCCGCCCTCGCTCATGGCGGACGCGACAATGGCGGGCCTGGAGAGCGCTCCTATCATCCCGGCTACTATGCGGCCTTCGCCTTCGATCCCGACGGTCACAACATCGAGGCGGTCCATCACGGGCCGGCGGAACGCTCCGCCGCGTCCGTCGTTGTGACACCGACAGGCGGAGGCTAGCTTGCCACAATAGTTAACAATTGGTTAACAAAGACTTAGCCAAGACTCCGCAAGCAGCACTTCCGCAGCATCTTGGAACTTTCTTGAATCAAAGCAGTTTTCCTCTTGCGATCGTCATTCGGTTGCTAGGGGGAAGAACCGATGAAAACCTTCCGAGCCAGAAACGCCTGCCACGTGTCGTCCCGAATCCAGCGCCTCGACCCGCGCCGGGAAAGCCGCTGCTCCCTCGCCCTGATCATGCTGATGAGCTTGGCGACGCTCTCGGTCATGGCGACCACTCAGACGCTCTCCGCCCAGGACACGAAGACCATCCACGTCTATTCCCCGCGATAACGCGTGAGTGAACGTCGGCACGGTTGACGCCCTGCCGCAAGAGTCTAGCTCTCCGGCATCGGATCGACGGAGAGATGTATGCTTAAGCTTCGTGTTGCCCTGGCCTGCGCCCTGACGCTCGGCGCCCTTTCCCCCGCCTTGGCCCAGGACACCCAGCGCTTCCGAACCGACAAGGTGGAGGTGATCGTCGAGACGGTCGCCCGCGATCTTCCCAACCCCTGGGGCCTCGCCTTCCTGCCCGACGGTCGCATGCTCGTCACCGAGCGCGCCGGGCGCCTGCGCATCGTCGATGCCAACGGCAGTCTTTCCGAACCGATCCGCGGTCTCCCGCCATTGGCCGTGCGCGGACAGGGCGGCCTTCTGGACGTCGCCCTCGACCCGAATTTCGCGCAGAACCGTCTCGTCTATGTGAGCTATGCGGAAGATCGCGGCGAGGGCCGCGCCGGAACCAGCGTCGCCAGGGCGCGGCTTGCCGACAACGGAACGGCCCTCGAAGCCCTGGCCGTCATCTTCCGCCAGGAGCCGTCCTATACGGGCGGCAACCACTGGGGCTCGCGTCTGGTCTTCGACCGCGAGGGCAACCTCTTCGTGACCCTCGGCGACCGGTTCGACCTGCGCAATCAGGCGCAGAACCCGGCAAACCACATCGGCAAGATCGTCCGCATCAAGCCGGAAGGGGGCGCGGCCCCCGGCAACCCGTTCCTGAACCGCGAGGATGCACGGCCGGAGATCTGGTCGCTGGGCCATCGGAACCTGCAATCGGCCGCCCTCCACCCGACAACGGGCGAACTCTGGACCGTCGAGCACGGTGCGCGCGGCGGCGACGAGGTGAACATCCCGCAGAAGGGCAAGAACTACGGCTGGCCGATCATCTCTTACGGCGTCGATTATTCGGGCGCGAAACTCGGCGAAGGCACAAAGAAGGCAGGTCTTGAGCAGCCGGTCTATTACTGGGATCCCTCGATCGCCCCGTCCGGCATGGCCTTCTACACGGGTGACAAGTTCCCGGCCTGGCGCGGCGGCATCCTGGTGGGCGCACTCGCCGGCAAGCTCGTCTCGCGGCTGGAAACCAACGGCAACCGGGTGACCGGAGAGGAGCGCATGCTGCAGAACCTGGGCGAGCGCATCCGCGACGTGCGCCAGGGGCCGGACGGCTTCGTCTACCTGCTCACGGATTCCCGCAACGGCCGCATCCTGCGCATGAAGCCGGCAACCTGATACGCCTCAGAGGCCGATGCATACTTCTGATCACCCCTGACCCTCATCCTGAGGAGCAGACGTCAGCCTGCGTCTCGAAGGAGGCTCCAGTGCTCTCTGGAAGCTCCTTCGAGACGCCGCTTGCAGCGGCTCCTCAGGATGAGGACAGAGATGTATGAGCCAAATAGACTCTCAGGCGCGCGGCCCCAACAGGATGAGGGCTGCGCCCGCAAGGCACACCGCCCCGCCTGCCATGTCCCACCGGTCGGGCCGCGTCCCTTCCGCGATCCAGAGCCACAGGATCGAAGCGACGATGTAGATGCCGCCGTAGGCCGCGTAGGCGCGTCCGGCGGCATCGCTCGGCACGAGGGTCAGCAGAGTGGCAAACAGCGCCAGCGATGCCGTTCCGGGCACGAGCCACCAAGCCGTCTTGCCGAGGCGCAGCCAGGCCCAGAAGGAAAAGCACCCGGCGATTTCGGCTAGTGCTGCGCCGGCGTAAATGAAAAGCGCCATGGTTCAGGTCAGCGTGCCTGGAAGATGAAGGCGGCGCCGGCCGCAATCAGCCCGAAGCCGACAAGATGGTTACAGCCGAGCGGCTCCTTCAGGTAGAGCACCGAGAATCCTGCGAAGACCACGAGGGTGATGACCTCCTGCATGGTCTTGAGTTCGGCCGCCGAATAGACCGCGGAGCCGATCCGGTTGGCCGGCACGGCAAACCAGTATTCCACGAAGGCGATGCCCCAGCTGGCCATCACGGCGATCCAGAGGGGCGAGGTCTTGAACTTCAGATGACCGTACCACGCGAAGGTCATGAAGACGTTCGAGGCGATCAGCAGCAGGATGGGGGCGGTATGCGGGCTCATTCGGCCTTCCAGGAAACGCTAGGATGCGGGCGCGCCCTGCCCTATTCTTCTTAGCCAGGCTGTCAAGCGGCCGGTCGGGAACGGGGCAGAGCATGCGAAAGAAGGCTGTGGCGATAGGGCTCGTGGGCGTCGGCCTCGGCTATGGCCTGTGGCGCGGCTGGGAAACGGGCCTTGAGCGGACGTGGCAGGGCCTGTTCGGCTCGCCCGATCTCGGCTCGGTGGACTTTGCCACCCTGGTGCGCCGCAGCAATCCCAACGATGCCCTGATCTGCCCCCGTGACGTCTGCGGCCAGGCAAGACCTGATGCCGAGCCCCCGGTCTTTCCGGTGTCCGGCGTCCGGCTGCGCAGTCTCGTCTCCGAGGCAGCCCTGGCGGAGCCGGGCACAAGCCTTCTCGACCGGGACCCGCAGCAGGATCGCTATCTCGTCCGCACGCGATTCATGCGCTTTCCCGACACCGTTGTCGTGCAGGTGTTCGACCGGGGCCGGGACGCATCGACCCTCGCCCTCTATTCCCGCAGCCAGATCGGCCGCTCCGATTTCGGCGTCAACAGGCGGCGGATCGAGCGCTGGGTCGCCCGCATCGGCACGCTTGCCGCGCGGGGCTAGGCCCGCAGGTTTCCTTCAGCCTTTCGAGAACCTCAGAGCCGCCGGCGATCTGCGGGTTGGACGGATCGAAACCCTCCCGCCTCTCCCGTTGGGTGACGAGGCCTCGCGCCCTCTCGAAGGCCGCGTCGAGACGGGCGTCGCTTCTGAGGGCCTTGTTGAAGAACGCATCGCCGAAATAGGTCCAGGTTGCCCCGTCCCGGCATCCGAATGAAGGCTTGTCGGCTGCGGCAGCCGTGATCACCAGGGTCCGCGCATCGGCCAGTTCCTGGGCGAAGACGCCCGAGTAGCAGGCCGAGACGATCACCACCCGATGCTGAGCCCTGGTTCTCTCGAGCAAGGCCCTCACGTCACCAGGCGTGACGAGACGGGTTTCGCGCCCGGCCACAAGGCCGATCCCCTCCGGCGCCCCGTGGGAGGTCAGGACGAGCACCACGATGTCCTCGGCGGGATCGAGGGTGCGGCCCGCGGCTTCGGCAGCGGCCAGAAGGGACTCAGGCGTCGCGCCGGCACGGCGCTTGGTGTTGAACCGGACGATGGAGCGCCCCTTCGCGCCGAGTTGCTGCTCGAGGATGCGGGCGGCTCCCTTCGCTTCGCTCTCGAAAACGCTCTGCGGACCCCAGAGGCCGAAGGACAGGACATACACGTCCGTCTGCCCCGCCCGCTGGGGCTCCAGCATGATCGGGTCGGCCCGGCGGCCTGTCTGCCCTGAGGATTCTTGAACGGGAACGGCGGCGAGGAACAGCCCCACCAGCCAGAAGAGGATTGATCGGCGCATATGGTTTCCCCAGCCTCGGCCCACCTTACGCGCAGAGCCCGCTCGACGCCAACGCGGACCTCGGCTGAACCGAATCCCCTCTTCCGGGTTTCCCTGTCAGCTACATGACGAAACGATTGTCCCGCGGGGACTTCGAAGAGGATTTCTATGGATATCGCGCTCGACAAGGTTTGCGAACTCATTCTCCGGGCCAGGGCCATCGACGTCAAAGAGGGCCTCACCGATCCAGCCTCGGGCTCGAATCCCACCGACGACGGAAGCATCGATGCGCTGACGGCCTCTCCGGACGACGCGACCGAAGAAGAAGTGCGGGATGTGATCGCCGGCCTCAACGACGATGAGCGCGCCGACCTGATTGCGCTGGTCTATATCGGCCGCGGCGACATGGAGCCCGAGGAATGGGGCGCCGCCGTGCGCCTCGCCCGGGAGCGCGAGGAGGCGAGCTCCGCCTCGACCGCGGACTGGCTCATCGGCATCCCCAACCTCGCCGATCTGCTGGACGAGGGTCTCAACGCCATGGGCCGCAGCTGCGCCTGAGCGGAATGGCGCGCCAGGAGCTGGCGCGCCGCTTGCCGGGCTACATGGCCTTGGGCATCGCCGCGATGTCGCGCACGTTGCCGTCCACGCCCGAGATCGTCCCGACCTCCGATGTCTTGCCGGTTGCGAGATCGACCTTGTAGAGGGCCTTGCCGCTCATGAGCCAGCCTTCGCTTGTGGTGTCGGCGGACACGATGTCGAAGGCAACCGCGCCGGCTTCCATGCCCAGCATGCCGACCGAATTCAGCACGCCATCATTGGGAGGCGCCTGCTTGACGAGAACGCCGCCAGCCTCGATGTCGTACAGCACGGTCTCCTTCGCGCCCTTCATGGAATTCGTGTAGGCGCCAGCCACCACCTTGGGCATCTTGCCCTTGTGCATGTCGGCATCGGCGAACCTCAGCTGGCCGTCCTTCGTGACCTTGCCGTCATCCATGTTGGCCCGAAGGTTCATGCCGTCGGAACCGATGATCCGCAGCCGGTCCGCCACCGGGTTGAAATCGACCGTCGCCATGGTGCCGGGCGCGAGCATGGTGTCGAGCTTGGACTTCATGGTCGCCTTGCCGCTCGCCGGATCGATCGTCACCACCGTTCCGTCAGTCGCAACGCCATAGAGCATGCCGTCGGCCGGGCGCACGTCGATGCCGATAAGGGCGCCGGAGAGGCCCGAGACCTTCATCGAGCGCTCGACCTTCTTTCCCGCCACATCCACGATGGCAATCGTATCGTCTCCCACGAGGGCAGCCACGCTCTGCGCGTGCGCCGCACCGGCGACGAGGGACGACCCGATGAGAGCCATGACCAAGGGTGTGAACTTCATGAGATGATCCTCCGGCTGAAACCGCCGGTCGTGAGCGACCGACATTGCGCATACCCGCCGGAATCCTCTATGGATGCAGGGGATGTGAATTTTTCTCAGTCCTTTTGCATCCAACGGCAGGGTTCGGGTGTATCGTTGACAAGTGGAAACGGAGTTCTCGCGTGAAGGCAGTGCTGGGGGAGATCGCCTCCCCGGCCTTGGACCTGAACCACGCCCTCGGCCAGTGCGCCCGGGGCGATCGCGCGGCCTTGCGTGCCATCTATGACAGCGAAGCGCCGCGGATGCTGGGCGTCGCCATGCGGCTCCTGCGGCGGCGGGCCTTGGCCGAGGAAGCCGTGCACGACACCTTTCTTCAAGTCTGGCGCAAGGCGGACAGCTTCGATCCGGCCCGGGGCGACGCCCGTTCCTGGCTCTACGCCATCCTGCGCAACCGGGCCCTCAATATCCTGCGCGGCGAGACCCGGACGGATCTCGTCGAGGATTTCGAGCCCATGGGGCTCGCGAGCGATGAGGAGAACGCCGAAACCGTCATGATGCGCCTGTCGGAAACGGGAAACCTCAAGCGCTGCCTGGAGCGCCTGGAGCCCTCGCGGCGCCAGGCCATCACGCTCGCCTACATCCATGGCCTCAGCCATGGCGAACTCGCCGGCCGCCTCGGCGTGCCGCTCGGCACGATCAAGTCGTGGATCCGCCGATCCCTCCTGGCGCTGCGGGAGTGCATGGCATGACCCGCGAGGATCAGGATCGTCTGGCCGCCGAGCATGTGCTGGGCCTCCTCGAGGGCGAGGAACTCGGGCTTGCCGATCGTCTGCTGGCCTCGGACGAGGCCTTCCAGTCTCTCGTTCAGCAATGGCGCACCCGCTTCGCGGAGTGGGACAGCACGGCCGCCGATGTCCCTCCGGGCGAGGGCCTGTGGCAGCAGATCGAGGCAGGCCTCGACGCTCAGCCTGCAGTGGCTGCCGCGCGGCCTGCAGCCTCCGCACGGCGGGAGACCTCGCCGGGCCTGCTCCGAGGATTGTGGGACAGCCTCGCCTTCTGGCGCGGCTTCGGCCTTGCCGGTGCCCTGGCCGGGCTCCTGCTCGCCATGGGGGTGGGCTACTTCGCCGAGAAGGCCACCCGCCAGCCGACCCTCGTGGCGGTTCTCATGAGCGAGACCAACCAGCCCGGGGCCGTGCTGCGCACCTTCGCGGACGGGCGCCTCGAGCTCACGCCGCTCGGCGACATGGAGATTCCGCACAACCACTCCATCCAGGTCTGGACCTTCCCGGACCCGAACGGGGCGCCGGTTTCCGTCGGCGTCGTCCAGACCGCCAGGACGGTGCTGCTCGATCCGAGAAACCTGCCCCAGCCGCATTCGAACCAGCTCTTCGCGATCTCCGTCGAGCCGCTCACCGGCTCCCCCACGGGCCAGCCTACCGGCCCGGTGGTAATGAAAGGCACGGCGTCCACCGCACTGTGACGGCGCCCTATTTGTGACACGGATCCCGACAATACTTTTGGCTAGTCCATAAGGAGGATGCCATGGCACCGCGCCACCCGCCGGACAGGCCGGAAGACGACAAGCCGAGCAACCCGCGGCAGGCTGTTCGCAACGAGAACGCGCCCGCGACCAAGCACCCTGCTCCCGAGGCCGAGCAGGATGCATCGCAGCCGGCAGAAGCGGAAGACGAGCTCGACCGCATCGAGGCTTACCTGAGGGGTCCGACGGCGTTCACCGCCTGACCCGATAAATTTTTCTGTCTTCACGAAAACGCGACCCCGCATCCAAACACATACATGCGGGGTATCCGCCCTGAAGGTTGAGCCTTCGGTCACCGGCCACAAGGCCGGGATCCTCATCCAACCATTCAGGGACCAGATCCATGAACATTCGCATTGCCTGCATGACTGCCGCCATCGCTCTTGCGGCTCCGGCCCTTATGCTGTCGCTGCCCGTGACGGCGCAGGAGCAGACCAAGACAGTGGGCGGCGCCCCGATGTACGCGTCCAAGTCCATCGTCGAGAATGCCGTCAATTCGAAGGACCACACCACCCTCGTGGCAGCCGTGAAGGCCGCAGGCCTCGTCGAGACCCTGCAGGGCAAGGGCCCGTTCACGGTGTTCGCTCCGACCAACGCAGCCTTCACCAAGCTGCCCTCCGGCACGGTCGACACCCTCTTGAAGCCCGAGAACAAAGCGCAGCTCACCGGCGTGCTCACCTATCATGTGGTGGCCGGCAAGATGACCGCGCAGGATCTCGCAGCAAAAGTGAAGGAAGGCGGCGGCAAGGCCATGCTGAAGACCGTGCAGGGCGAGATGCTGACCGTCACCCCTTCCGGCAACACGCTCACCATCACCGACAAGAAGGGCGGCAAGTCCACCGTCAGCATTGCCGACGTGATGCAATCGAACGGCGTCATCCACGTGGTCGACACCGTTCTGCTGCCGGGCTGATCCCCGATCCCGGCAGGGGCGGAGCGAAAGCTCCGCCCGTTTTCCCCCAGTGAGCACAGACTTAGGCAGCCCTTCGGGGCTGCTTTTTTAAGCAGAGCCTCGAAGGAGCGTTCGGGCCCGATCAGGATCATCTATCGCTCAACGAAAAAGGCCGCTCAACGAGCGGCCTTTCCCATTCCTGGACTTTTCAGACTCACAGCTTGCCGAGCTTGAGGAACTGCGTCTCGCCGGATGAATCGTCCATGCCGTCGTTGTCGGTGACGATGTAGGCATCGCCCGCGGCATCGATGGCAAAGCCCTCGACCTTGTCGAGCACGTAGCCCTTGGCTGCCTTCAGATCGGGCAGGAGATCGCGCACGAGCGTCTTCTGCACCAGCGGCAGCTCGCCGCCGATCGTCCGGGGCTTCATGTCGGCCATGGAAACCGCATAGAGCTTCTTCACTCGTGCCTTCTCGGCGATCTGGTTGTCGCGCTCGATGATGATGATGCGATCGCCAGCAGCCGTGATCTCCGAGAGACCGATCCAGCCCGCCTCCGCGCTGTCGAGCGGATAACGCACACCGCTCCAGCTCTTGTCCGCGGGCTTGTAGGCGAGGAGCTTCACGGCGTTCTTGCCGTCATCCGCCCATTCGCGCTGGACGGCGAGCCACACGGTCTCGTCGGCGCCGGAACCGGTGACGGTCACGCCCTCGAAGCCGTAGTTCTTCGCGCCCTTTTCGAGATCCGCCGGCACGGCGATCTCCTCCTGGATCGCGCCCTTAGCATCGACCTTGATGAGACGGTTGGAAAGGCCCTTCTCCGGATTGCCCTCGGAAGCGAGCCAGAAGCCGTCGCCCGCCACAGCAATGCCCTCCAGATCAAGCTTCTCGGCCGCTGCGCCGTTGCGCGTAACGAGTGTTTCGCCGGTGATCGTCGCAGGCTTCTTGGTGGAGTCGATGGTGAGGATGCGCGGCGCAGCGGCATAGACGCTGTCCGTCACCGCATAGAGCTTGCCGGCCTGTGTCTTGTCGGCAGCGAGGCCCGAGAGCGCGCCCCAGGCAATCGGCTGGCCGTCGGCATTCCTGGCAGAGCGGATCGTCGGATAGGCCGGAGCAGCACGCTCGGCACGCTGGTAGATCATCACGTGCGGAGCAACGCCGCCCTCGCCATGTAGATCCGTCTCACTGGTGGCAACGAAGAGATTGCGGCCGGGGATCGCGAGCAATCCCTCGGGGCCGATGCCTGTGGGCAGGACCTGCACGAGTTCGGGCGCGGCACCCGTGTCGCGGTAGACGGCCACCACCGACGCGCGCTCGGAGCCGACGAAGATCAGGTTGTCGCCCCCGAAGCGGCCCGTCTCGACGCCTTCGATCTCGGCGCCCTTCTTGTTGCGCTTGTCCGGGTAATGGCCGAGCGCAACGATCTCGTGCTCCAGGCTCGCGCCGGATTCGTAAGAGACGCTGCCATCCCTGTTGAAGATGGTGAAGCCGCGGGAGCCGCCCTTCCAATCTCCTTCGTTGGCGGTCACGAACCGGTTGCCATCGATCCAATGCACCGAATCCGGCTCGCGCGCGACCTTCTCCATGGTGCCGGTGAGCTCGATCCTGCCGTCCTTCTTGGTGTCGATGCCTCTCAGGTCTACGCTGCCTGCGGAGAAATGCGCTTCGACCGCGCCGGTCTTTCCATCCACCACTGCGATGTGGTTGTTCTCCTGCAGCGTGACGACGATCCTGCCGTCATCGGACACGTCGACATATTCCGGCTCAGGGTCGTCGCCTGCCACGGGGGCAAGAGCGGTCAGGCTGACGGTCTTCAGGCTCGCGCAATCGATCTGATCGCCGTTGAGCGAGCCGACCACCAGCGAACCTGCGGGCAGCTGCGGAAGCGCCCCATCGTTTACTTTCTCGTCCCGCTCGTTCTCGATGGCGATGGCGAGAACGCCCGCATTGGCCGCAACCGAGTCCGGCTGGCCCGGCAGGGTGCATTCCGCAGCGATCGTCCGGTCCGCGAGGTTGATCGCCACGAGCTTGCCGCTCGGATTGGTGAAGCTCTCGGACGTGTTGACCGCCACATAAGCCTTCCGGCCCACCACCTTCACGGAGGTGGGCTCGCCGCTCAAGCCGAGCGAGCTGCCGGCCTTCGGCTGGGCCGGGTCGGTGATGTCGATGAAGCCGAGCGCCTTGCGCGGGCTGTCCGTATAGATCAGCAGCTTGCCGTCTTCGCTCGCCGTGATGATCTCGGCGACGGTCTCGGCCTTCTGATCACCGTCTTTCGCAAGGTTCGCCGTGATGGGGAAGCTGGCGATGCGGTCGAATGACTCGGCCGCGGAGGCGCCGAGCGCGGTGCCGGAGAGGAGCGCGGCGGCGAGTGGGCCGACGATGAAGGAGCGATGCATGGAATCCCCACAAGACGGTCAAGGTTAGCCGGATCCTCATGCGCCCGTCGTATGACAGGCCAATGACGGTAGGTACCGCGCCAAGCGAAGCGGTATTGCACCCAATCTCGCTCGAAGACGTTGTCGAAGCTGAAGCAGCCGTGTAGCTGCTGACAACACTCACGCTTGAACGTTTTCGACAGGATACCCCATGAGCATCGGGTTGATCGCATTGCTGGACGACATCGCGGGCCTCGCCAAGGTCGCCGCCGCCTCCCTCGACGATGTGGGGCTGCAGGCCGCCAAGGCGGGCGCGAAGGCGGCGGGCGTTGTGATCGACGATGCGGCCGTCACGCCCCGCTACGTGGTGGGCTTTGCCGCCGCGCGCGAACTGCCCATCGTCGGCAGGATCGCCCTGGGTTCGCTCAAGAACAAGCTCCTGTATCTTCTCCCGGCGGCCCTGCTGCTGAGCCTGTTCGCCCCCTGGGCGATCACGCCGCTCCTCATGATCGGCGGCGCCTATCTCTGCTACGAGGGCTCGGAGAAGGTGTTCGAGGCGCTGTTCCCCCATGGGGCGCATCAGCACGAAGCCGCCGTCAGCGAAGCCACGCAGACGGCGCAGAGCCTCGAGAACGAGAAGGTGGGCGGCGCGATCAAGACCGACTTCATCCTCTCGGCCGAGATCATGGCCATCACGCTGGCGAGCATCCCCGTGGGATCGATCTGGATGCAGGCCATGGTGCTCGCCGTCGTCGGCATCGGCATCACGATCGCGGTCTATGGCACCGTGGCCCTGATCGTGAAGGCCGACGATGCCGGCGTCGCCATGGCGGCCAGCAGGCGCCCCCTCTCCCGCCTCCTGGGCCGTGCCGCGCCGGGCGCGTCCCCGTCCGGCGCGGACCGGGCCCTGGCACCGCTCACGCAGGCCCTCGGACGCGGTCTCGTGAAGGGCATGCCGTTCCTGCTCAAGCTTCTCGCCATCGTCGGCACCGCCGCCATGGTGTGGGTCGGCGGCGGCATCATCGTCCACGGGCTCGAAGGCTACGGCTTCGCCTGGCTGGGCCACGCCATCCACGACCTGGCAGCCGCGGCCGGCCATGCGGTTCCGGCCCTGGCCGGACTGGTGGAATGGCTCGTCTCCGCGGCGGCATCGGGCCTCGTCGGGCTGGTGCTGGGCGCCGCGCTGATCCCCCTCATCCACTACATCGCCGTGCCGCTGCTCAAGGCCCTGCGGGGAGGAGGCCGGAAGGCCGAGAAGCATACGGCCTGAGCCGGGTTGCCGCCCTTCCCTTCCCACCCCGTTTGTACCATATTCGTTCTATGGCCAAATCACCCAAGAAGCCCAAGCTTTCCACCGGGAAGGCATCCAAGCCTGAGCTGAAGCCCCTGGCGCCCCACTTGGCGGAACTTCTCAATCCCGCGGTCAACCGGGAGCGGGAGGCGGCCGAGGGCTTTGCCGAGCGTGCTCAGGAAACCTTCATCCACGGCGACGTCACGGATGTCGACCCGGCTCTCGCCAATAAGCTTGGCCTGAAAGGCCCCGATGACGGGCCGGACGTGGCCGAGGAACTGGGCGACCTTTCCTCCGGCTCAGGCTATTCCGCCACGGTCGACGCGCTCTCGCGGCTGCTCACCGAGGGCGATCCGCGCTTCAAGAACGGCACGCTCTGGGTGCCGCACCGCCCGCCCCGGCCGGAGAAGTCGGAAGGCGGCATTCCCTTCAAGATCAAGTCCGACTTCCAGCCCGCCGGCGACCAGCCGAACGCGATCCGCGAGCTGGTGGACGGCGTGCGACGGCAGGAGCGCGATCAGGTGCTGCTCGGCGTCACCGGTTCGGGCAAGACCTTCACCATGGCCAAGGTGATCGAGGAGACGCAGCGCCCCGCCCTCATCCTCGCGCCGAACAAGACGCTGGCAGCCCAGCTCTACGGCGAGTTCAAGTCGTTCTTCCCCGACAACGCGGTGGAGTACTTCGTCTCGTATTACGACTACTACCAGCCCGAGGCCTATGTGCCGCGCTCGGACACCTTCATCGAAAAGGAATCGTCCATCAACGAGCAGATCGACCGCATGCGCCACTCGGCGACGCGCGCGCTGCTCGAGCGCGACGACGTGATCATCGTGGCCTCCGTGTCGTGCATCTACGGTATCGGCTCGGTCGAGACCTATACGGCCATGACCTTCTCCGTGAAGGTGGGCGAGCGCATCGAGCAGCGCCAGCTCATCGCCGATCTCGTGGCCCTGCAGTACAAGCGCATCCAGAGCGACTTCGCCCGCGGCACGTTCCGCGTGCGCGGCGACGTGATCGAGCTCTTTCCCGCCCACTTGGAGGATCGCGCCTGGCGCATCGGCCTGTTCGGCGACGAGATCGAGTCGATCGTGGAGTTCGACCCGCTCACCGGAAAGAAGACCAACGACCTGCAATTCGTGAAGGTCTACGCGAACTCGCACTACGTGACGCCGCGCCCCACGTTGCAGCAGGCCGTGAAGGGCATTCAGGACGAGCTGCAGCAGCGCCTGCAGGAGCTCGCCCGCATGGGCCGCCTGCTCGAGGCGCAGCGGCTCGAGCAGCGCACGCAGTTCGACCTTGAGATGATCGAGGCCACGGGCGTGTGCAACGGCATCGAGAACTACTCGCGCTATCTCACCGGCCGCAAGCCCGGCGAGCCGCCGCCGACCCTGTTCGAATACCTGCCCGACAACGCGCTCGTGTTCACCGACGAGAGCCACGTGACCGTGCCGCAGATCGGCGGCATGTATCGCGGCGACTTCCGGCGCAAGGCGACGCTGGCCGAATACGGCTTCCGCCTGCCCTCCTGCCTCGACAACCGCCCCTTACGCTTCGAGGAATGGGACGCCATGCGCCCGCAATCCGTCCATGTGTCGGCGACCCCGGCCAAATGGGAGATGGAGCAGACCGGCGGCGTCTTCGTCGAGCAGGTCATCCGCCCCACGGGCCTCGTCGATCCGGTGGTGGAAATCCGCCCGGCGCGCAGCCAGGTGGACGATCTCGTGCACGAGGTGAAGGAGCTGGCCGCGAACGGCTTCCGCACGCTGGTGACCACGCTCACCAAGCGCATGGCCGAGGACCTCACCGAGTACATGCACGAGAACGGCATCCGCGTGCGCTACATGCACTCGGACATCGACACCCTGGAGCGCATCGAGATCATCCGCGACCTGCGCCTCGGCGCCTTCGACGTGCTCATCGGCATCAACCTGCTGCGCGAGGGCCTCGACATTCCCGAATGCGCGCTGGTCGCCATCCTCGATGCGGACAAGGAGGGTTTTCTCCGCTCCGAGACCTCGCTGGTGCAGACCATCGGCCGCGCCGCGCGTAACGTGGAGGGCAAGGCGATCCTCTACGCCGACAAGATCACCGGCTCCATGGAGCGCGCGATCGCGGAAACCAACCGCCGCCGCGAGAAGCAGCTCGCCTACAACGCCGAGCACGGCATTACGCCGCAATCGGTGAAGAGGAACATCGCGGACATCCTGGACAGCGTCTACGAGCGCGACCATGTCTCCGTCGATACGGGGTTGGCCGACCGGACCGTGGGCCACAACCTCAAGGCCGTCATCGCCGACATGGAAAAGCGCATGCGCGAGGCCGCGGCGAACCTGGAATTCGAGGAGGCGGCGCGCCTGCGCGACGAGCTCAAGCGCCTGCAGGCCACGGAACTCGCCATCAGCGACGACCCGATGGCGCGCCAGAGCACCGTGGAGAAGGAAGCGGGCAAGTATGGCGGCGCGCGAAAATACGGCCGCAGCGCCAACCTGCCGCCGAAGGGCCTCCCGCCCTCCGGCGAAGGCGCCACGGCGGGCGACGAGGACTCGGGTTCCTACGGCCCCCTGGGTAAGGGCCGTTCGGACGAGGGCACCCGGGTGCGCAAGCCCGGCCTCGACGAGATGGGCCCCGGCACCGACCGGGAGGTCCCGCTGAACTTCCGCGAACGCCCCGCCGGGCGTTCGACGCAAGGGTTTGCGGGGCAGAAGCCGAAATACAAGGGCGGTGGGGGCCGGAAGCGGTAGTTCGGCAGACATGACGGGAACAGAGGGTGGCGCAACGGCAACATTCACCGCAAATCTACGTTGCGCGCCGCCCTTCCCCTCTGTTTGGAGAGGAGCAATAGCCTAGGCCTTAAGAAATAATGGTCCGGAATGCCTTACTCCGGACTTGACCTGATGGCCCCCTTCTGCTGCCTCGACGCCGTTTCTTCTCTCGGCCGATCACGTCTGTTTCTGCTTGCCCTGGCTGCCACCACGTCCCTCTGCACTCTTGATCACGCGGCAGCGGATTGCGTCCTGACAAGCGGTCCTGGCACGGCATCGGATCCCGAGAGCGGCGCTCGCGTCACATGCCGACCGGCCGGCGGCGAGGAGGATTCCTCTGTGAGAGTTGGCCCAACTAGCAGTGACGTGCACGTCACGATCGAAAGTGGGGCCACCTTCACGTCCGCCACGCCCTACGTTTTGATCCGCGACTTCAGCAGCATCACGAACGCAGCGGATCTGAGCGTCAATACTAATGCTAGCTCCATCTTTAACGTCGTTGGAGGCAACAGCACGGTCGTCAACACCGGCACCTTGACCGTTAATGCCCCCGCTTCCGCGATCGATGTTTTTGGCGGGCCCGGGGGCGAGGTCCGCAACGATGGGCTTATCCGCGCCGACAGCGCCAACGGCACGGGAATCTTCGTCAGAACCTCCGATAAATTCAGGATCATCAATAATGGAGAGATTACCAGCAATCCTCTCGTCGGCGCCGGAACCGCCATTCGAATCACGAACGGTTCGGGGCTGTCGTCCCTGACGATCAACAATGGCTTGCTCGCATCGGCAGCCGGCACGGCCTTCCAAGGATCGGCGGGGGGACGAACGGCTGGAGAATTTCGGTCAAATTCGTGGGGTCGCGGGAAGTGCCGCAGCAATCCTCGACAACGGAAACGACACATACGTGATCGGCGGAAATTCATCCGTCAACACGTATATCGACGGCGGAGAGGGATCTGGCGACACGCTCGCTTTCGGTGACGATACCGGCACCCTCGACGTTTCGCGGATTGGCGCAGCAGGAACCTACCGCAGCTTCGAGATCATCGAAAAGTTCGGCACTGCGGACTGGACGCTCACGGGGAACAACACCGACACTCTGCTGATCAACGTCACAGGCGGGCTTCTCACCATGAATGCCACGATGACCAGCTCGCTGGCGTCCGTCGGCAACGGCGCAACGTTGAGCGGCACCGGAGCCGTAGGCGCCCTCATAGTTGCATCAGGAGGAACCTTCGCCCCGGGTGGGCGGACCGCCATCGGCACCTTCACATCCGGCGCGACGACCTTCGCTGACGGCTCCACCTTCCGCGTCCGCGTGAACGACCAGGGAGGGAGCGACAGGGTCCAGGCGAACGGCGTCGCCACCATCAATGGCGGCCGGGTGTTAGTCGATGCGTCGCAAGGGTATGCGCTCAACACCCCCTACCGCATTCTGACCGCCACGAGCATCACCGGGGCTCGTTTTCAGAGCGCGGTCGCAAGCCTTGCGCTGCTGCAGCCGGTCCTCAGCTACGACGCGACAAACGTTTACGTGACGCTCGAACGGACGACGCAGCCTCCGCCGGACGATCCGGACAATCCGAACGAGCCGGATAACCCGAACGATCCCTCGGATCCTGACGATCCGACGCCTCCCGTCATCACGCTCGATCAGGTCGGGCGCACCTGGAACCAGATCAGCACCGGCCGGGCTCTCGAATCCCAGGGCATCGCCGGCCCGCTTCTGCCCGTCGTGCTCGCCCAGCCGACGATCCCGGCCGTGCCGCGCGCCCTGGATCTCCTCTCCGGCGAGGCCTATGCCACCGCTGTCGGGATCGCGGCCGGCGATACGGAAGCGATCCATCAGAAGCTTCTCGCCCGCCTGAGGACGGCCGGAGCCGGCGCGGCCCCCACGACTGCACCGCTCGCCTATGCGCCCCCTGTCGGCAAGGCGCCGTTCCCGGCTGCCCCCCGCTCCCCGGCCCTGCTGGTGGATCTCTGGGGACAGGGCTTCGGCACGTGGGGCAGCCGCGATGGCCGTGACAGCTTGGGCCTCGCGTCGATTGGCCGGAACACGGGCGGCTTCATCCTCGGTGCCGAGACGAGCTTCGACAGCGCGTGGCGGATCGGCATGGCGGGCGCCTACACGCAGACGAGCTTCGACCTCGCCGAGCGCCTCTCGTCGGGCAGCATCGACAGCTATCACGCGGCCCTCTACGGCTCCGGAGCCCTGGGCGGCTTCGCCCTGCGCGGCGGCGCCACCTATACCCGCCATGAGCTCGACGTGGACCGCAACGCCGTCCTGACCGGATTCGCCGACGAGGCGCAGGGCAGCCTGTCCCTCGACAGCGCCGGCCTCTTTGCCGAGATCGGTTATCCGCTGCAGTTCGGGCGCCTGACCGCGGAGCCGATCGCGAACCTGTCCTATGTGCATACGGGCAGCGGCTCGTTCGCGGAGGACGGCGGCGCCATGGCCCTGCGCGGACGCACTAACGGCTTCGACACCGCCTGGACGACTCTGGGCGTGCGCCTCTCGGGCGATCTGACGGGCGACGGCAGCCTCAAGGCCAATGCGATGCTCGGCTGGCGCCATGCCTTCGGAGACCGTCTGCCGATGACCGTCAACCAGTTCGCTGCAGGCGGCGACCCGTTCCTGATCGTCGGCAATCCGGACGATCGCGACGGCCTGGTGATCGAGACGGGGCTGGACTGGCACGTCACGTCGGCCATGACCCTGGGTGTCCGCTATGACGGGCAGTACGGCGCGCAGGACAGGCGGCAGTCGGTGCTAGGGCATTTCACGGCCCGGTTCTGATCCTCCGGGAAGCAGAACATGGCCCAGGGGTTCGCGGCGGTTGCTGCAGGCCTTCTGGCGAGATCGAGGGTGGCGCGTCCAGGCCGTCCCGTGCCCTGACTATCCCGGCACCCGGTCGAGAATACCGGTCACCACCGAGCCGATGCTGGCGATGAGGATGGCCGCGGTGGCGGCGGCTTTGGGGAGGAGCAGGCCGGCGCGCCTGGCATCCGTGTACCAGCCACCCATGATCGTGCGCCACTGCCAGTAGGGCGAGAAGGTCCAGGCGGGCGGATAGGGCCGCCGCTCGCGCCGGCAGATGTCCCACACGATCCGATCGTTGACGCGATAGAACGCCAGGGACGCCGCCCCGAACAGCACGAACCAGACCAGACCTCTGACCATCCCGACGCTCCGGCTTTCGCCCGAACCATCATGGTGGATGAAGGCCGTGCCATCTTTATGGCGGGGTCAAGCGCCTCACCGCCACGCCACCGCATAGGTCTCCACTGGCTGCGCGAAGCCTTTCAGCGTCTTCGGCCCCAGATCGACGAGGCGGGTGCGGTCGGGCACGAGCCCGGAGAGCATCTCCGACACCACGATGGTGTCGGGCTCGGCGCTCTGGCACAGGCGGGCCGCCATCTGCACGGTCGCGCCGAACAGGTCGTTGTGGTCGGCCACCGGCTCGCCTGCATCGAGGCCGATGCGCACCTGCAGCTTCTCGCGGCTCGCGAGGTTGAACGCCTCGAAGGCCCGCTGGATGGCGCGCGCCGCGTCCACGGCCTCGGTCGGATCACCGAAGGCGGCCATGATCCCGTCGCCCGTGTGCTTGATCTCGCGCCCGCCCTTGTCGTGCAGCGCCCGGCGGACCATGGCGTCGTGCGCCCGCACCATCTCGACGGCCCGCACATCGCCGAGGCGGGCCGTCATGGCGGTGGAGTCGACGATGTCGGTGAACATGATGGTGCGCAGGGCCGGATCGACGCGGCCGTCGCAGCAATGCCCCACCGGCTCCGGATCGGACACGCGGCCGAGAAAGGCCTCCACGGCCGAGAGATCGACCTCGATCACATCCCGCGCAACAGCCCCGTGGGCCTCGTCGTGGACGCGCATGGCCGTGTCGATGTCGGGCGCGTCGATGAGGCAGAAGGCCGTGCCGCGGGTGTCGTCGAACCAATAGGTCAGGAATCGCACCCCGTAGCGCCCCTGCACCTCCAGGTCCTTGCGATGGGCCTCGGCGATGTCGGCGGCGGTCAGACCCTTCAGGTCGTGCCGGTCGAGGTAGATAGGCATCGGTCACCTCCGAGCCCCCGGTCCAATCTACACGGTTTGGCCGAAAGCCGGAATGCTCCTGCCGCCTCCCGAAGGTCGGGACAGGCTTGGCGCTGGCGCGGTGGAGGGCCAAAAACATTCAACCATCCGGTTGACAATGATCCGCACCTCAATCATATTCAACCACATGGTTGAACAACACGCACCCCACCTCGACAATGTCTTCCACGCCCTGGGCGATGCCACCCGAAGGCACATGCTGCGCGACCTCTCGGGCGGCGAACGCACGGTGAGCCAGCTGGCGGAGCCCTTCGCGATCTCCCTGGCCGCCGCCTCGAAGCACATCAAGGTGCTGGAGCAGGCCGGGATGATCCGGCGCGAGGTGCGTGGCCGGACCCATCTGTGCCGCCTCGACCCCGGTCCGCTGGCGAGCGCCCATGGATGGCTCGCAACCTACGAACGCTTCTGGACCGATCGTCTGGATGCCCTCGACCGGCTCCTTCGCGAGGAGGATGCCCGCAACGCCGAAAAACCCCAAGGAGACAGCCATGAATGACCTCTCGCCCACCCGGCCTGCCCCCGACGCCTACGGCGTGCTGACCTCGCCCGACACGCTGACGATCCAGCGCCTTCTCCCCGGCCCCGTCGAGCGGGTGTGGGACTACCTCACGCAGAGCGAGCTGCGCCGCCAATGGCTGGCGGCGGGCGAGATGGCGCTGGCGGTTGGCGCGCCCTTCGAGTTCGTGTGGCGCAACGACGAGCTTACCAACCCGCCCGGGCCCCGCCCGGCCGGCTCAGCTGAGGAGCACCGGCTGGAGTGCCGGATCACCGAGCTCGACCCGCCGAAAAAGCTCGCTATCACCTGGGGCTCCACCGGCGGCGTCACCTTCACGCTCGAGCCCATCGGCACCAAGACCCTGCTCACCCTGGTCCACCACCGGGTGCCCGAGCGCTCGACCCTGCTCAGCGTCAGCTCCGGCTGGCACACACATCTCGACATCCTGGCCGCCCGCATGGCAGGCCAAGAACCGGCGGAGCCCTTCTGGGATCAGATCAACCGCCTGCGGCCCGAATACGAGCAGCGCATTCCGGGCTAAACACGCACCGCGTCATGGCCGGCCTCGTGCCGGCCATCCACCTGCCGTGCTGGTCACAACTGCAATTTTTTATTTCTTCTTGGCAGTCAGCATGCCGACGAAACGGGAGCCTTTCTTGCCGTAGCGCTCCTCGGCGATCCGGCAGACCTGATCGTCAGGCATGCTGCTGTAGGCTGCCTGTGCTTGAGCCCTGCCCCTCTTCTCGTCCTCGAAGAAGTTGTCGACTGCCTTCTTCTCGCAACCGCCGGCATAAACCTTGTTGGCGAGGCAATAAGCGAGCATTCCATCAATGACCCTGTCCTGCTGGAGCTTTGGGCATCGGCTCGCGAAATAAGAAGCTTCCCCCATGAAAACAGCAGGGTTTTTCTCTTCCGGAATACGGGCAACGCTTACGCATCCAGCCACGCAGAAGGTCACGAGCGCGGCGGCAATCTTGATGATTTTCATTTCAGGTCTGTTTGACGTTAAAGTTTGGATTAAGAACGAGGCTATGCAGCTTCGCGCACAACCCTTTGTCTTCGATTTATTATAACATATAAAGCGATGCAACAAGGTGCGCGGTTCCGCACTGATAGCCGCACCGCTCCTCCCTACGCCTCACAACACGCGACAGGGTGAACGCCGCCAGGAAGCTCGCGACAGTGATGAGGCCGGCATATTCGTGCGCGGTCTCGAAGGCTTCCGGCACCATGGTGCCGGAAGCCCTAACGCAGCACGAGCACGTTCGCCGCCGTGTAACCACGGCGCCGGCGAGAAAGCTTAAGGCCGTGGAGGCGATGCCGCCCTGGCGACAGGCCCCGTCCATGAGGTTGAAGGAGAGCGCTTCAGATCAGCACCTCGGCCCCTAACGCCATCACGCCCGCAACCACCCGCTGAGGCAGTTTGAAGAAAAATCCTGATGAGCGCCCCCACCACGAGGGCCGCCCCGCTGAGCTTGGCCCCACAGGCCGGCTTGGATGACGAGAGGCATGAAGTGGTCTCCGCGCGGTGGGGAGAACGTGTTGGGAGGCGGGGGGTTCTGCCGGTATACGCAACCTAAGCACACTTCATTGGATACGTATAAACAAACCTTATTGACTTTTCGCTGGCGCGGCCCGCTGGGTCCGCACGATGCGCTAGGGCCGCCCTTTCCATAAGCGTGAGGCGTGCCTCTCAGAACAGGAAGTCGTCCGCCGCCAGGGTGCCCTTGAAGCCTAGGAGCACGATGGTGCCGGTGCCGGTGTCCACCACCGTGGCCCCGCCCTTGATGGCGATTTTGAGCTGCTCGAAGGCGGTCACGTCCGTGTTGCGCAGGTCGATGAGGTCGTCGGTCTGGCTGAAGTCGCGGATGCGGTCGCGGCCGAAGCCCACGTCGAAGGCGAAGGTGTCCTGACCCCGGCCGCCGCGCAGGAAGTCCGTGCCGGCGCCGCCGTTGACCACGTCGTTGCCGTCGCCCGCGAAGATCATGTCGAAGCCGTCGCCGCCCAGGAGGGCGTCGTTACCCTGGCCGCCCTGGAGATCGTCGGCGCCCGAGCCGCCATTGATGCTGTCGTCGCCGGCGCCCGCGAAGACGATGTCGTGGCCCGCGCCCGCATCGATGGTGTCGTTGCCCGCATTGGCCCAGATCCGGTCGCGGCCGGTGCCGCCGGTCACCAGGTCGTTGCCCGCGCCGCCCCAGATGCGGTCGTTGCCGTCGCCGCCGTCGATGGTGTTGTCGCCGGCCCCGCCGTAGATGCGGTCGTTGCCGTTATAGCCCTTGATGAGATCCGTCCCCTTGCCGCCGCGCAGCACGTCATGTCCGCGGCCCCCGAAATGCTTAGCCATTTTCAACCTTCAGTCCTTGAGTTCAAACAGGCTTTTCAGCAATGCAGCGGAGCGATGTCCGCCACCGGTTTGATATCACATTCCGGCAGGCCGCACAGGAATTTCAGCCCAATTTCAGCCCACTGGGCCGTTTGGTCGCTGGGCACAAAAAATGGCCGGGAATCCCCCGGCCATCAGGTCCGCTCGGTGCGCTTCGGCCTCAGAGCCGTCCCATCAGCAGCAGGATGATGAGGATGACCAGGACGACGCCGAGCAGGCCGCTCGGGCCGTAGCCCCAGCCGCGGCTGTGGGGCCAGGCCGGCACGGCGCCGATGAGCAGCAGGATGACCAGAATGAGCAGGATGGTGCTGACACCCATGGGGAAGTCTCCTTGATACAGGCGCGCCTCGAAACGGCCGCGCTTCATGGGTGGGAAACTTGGCCGTACGGGAAAAGGTTCCCGCGTCCGCGAGGGTCGAACTTGCCTGTGGATGAGTCCCGAAGGGGTAGGTTCCATGGCGGAACGATCACAAGTGCCTGACGTTACCTCCTGGCGATTGGGGGCCGCCTTCGGTGCGTCCCCTGCGGGAGATCGCCAGTCCACGATGGTCCAGGACAACCCATGCAAAAGAAGAATCCGAACATCATGCGCAATGACGACACAGACACCGTTCCTGGCCTTCACGGATCGTCCTCTCCGGCCCTGAGCCGCTCGGTGCAGGCTCAGATCGGCCAGCGGCTGCGCCAGTTCTACGAGACGCTGGCGCTCGGCGAGCAGCCGGTTCCGGACAGGTTCATCGAGATCATCAATCGGCTGGACGAGCGCAAGCCGGAGAAGCATCAGTCATGAGTATCACTACCGATCTGCGCGATTCCATGCTCAAGGCGACGCCCAACCTCCGGGCCTTCGCCATTTCGCTGACGAACAACGTGGACCGTGCCGACGACCTGGTGCAGGAAACCCTGATGCGGGCGATCGCCAATATCGACCGCTTTCAGCCCGGCACCAACATGCAGGCCTGGCTCTTCACCATCCTGCGCAACCTGTTCCATTCCGAATACCGCAAGCGCCGCCGCGAGGTGGAAGATGCGGACGGCAAGTACGCGGCCGCCCTTTCGGTGCAGCCGGACCAGCTGCCCCATCTCGATTTCGAGGATCTGCAGAAGGCGCTGGCCCGCCTGCCCCACGACCAGCGCGAGGCGCTGCTGCTGGTGGGCGCCTCGGGCTTCTCCTACGAGCAGGCGGCGGAGATCTGCGGCTGCGCGGTCGGCACCATCAAGAGCCGCGTGAACCGCGCCCGCAACCGGCTGGCCGAGCTGATGCACTTCACCGACATGGAGGAGGATCTCGGCCCGGACCGCGTCACCCTCTCGGTGATGCACGCGGTCGCCTGACGGGGGCCTTGGGCAGCCATCTTCAACGGTTCAGAGCCGATGGCGCATTCTGCGAGTGCGCCATCGGTTTTAACGACGCCGGAACTGCTGGTTGCCGCGCTGCGGCGGGCGCGGACCGGAAGAGGCACCCGAATCCTTGTGACGGAAGATGAGGCGGCCCTTCTCGAGATCGTAGGGCGACATCTCGACAGTCACGCGGTCGCCGGCGAGGGTCTTGATGCGGTTCTTCTTCATCTTGCCGGCCGTGTACGCGATGACCTCATGCCCGTTGTCGAGCTGCACGCGGTAGCGCGCATCGGGCAGAATTTCGGTCACAAGTCCTTCAAAGGTGATCAGTTCTTCCTTGGCCATGCAAAGCCTTTCCTCATAACAAAAAAGCCGCCCCTCGACCGGAACGGCTCATATGCAAGAGGACGTACCGAAGTACGTCCTCCGGCCTGAAACCTTAGGCGTTCTGCAGGTTCACTGCAGAAGCGCGGCCGGTGCGCTGGTCGGTCTGAAGCTCATAGGAGATCTTCTGACCTTCACGCAAGCCGCGCATGCCGGCGCGCTCGAGCGCCGTGGCGTGAACGAACACGTCCTTGCCGCCGTTGTCGGGCTGGATGAAACCATAACCCTTGGTTTCATTGTACCACTTCACGGTTCCCTGTTCCATGGGGAATTCCCTTTTCACTGTCGTTTGCACGTGGATGCGAGCCCAAGGCCAGACATCCGTTAGTCGATAGATGGTAGAGAAGGAACGTGCGCCCGGCAGTGCCAAAGCGGGAAGCCCAGTCGTCCGGCCAAATGTCGATGGAGAACTACGTAGGGTACGGATGGGGCAAATGCAAGGCAACCGCCCAGGGACCTCTCCCCGGAATCCCAGGCGGATCCTCAGATCAGCGGCTGCCCCGGATGCCGGAGATCACCCCCTGCAGGGCCTCCTCGCCCTGGGGCGTGAAGCGGATCTCGCTGCCGTCGGCCTCGATGAGGCTGCGGCCCTTGAGCTCCTCCACGGCGGCCTCGCTCGCCTGGTGGCCGGCTCCATCCTTCTGCACCACGCTGCGCACCATCTGGCCGCTCGACAGCTGGTGGTAGGCCGCGAAGGCGAATACCGCCAGCGCCTCGTCGCTCAATCCAGACAGATCCGCCATCATTCACCTCGGTTGCCGTTGAAGATCCCCACTCTCTCAATGCGAAGGCCTCAGGACCGTTCAAGCGCGGCGATAAAAACAGGCGGTCGATCCCTCTCCGGCCGCCAGGAACCGGCGTTCGCGCCTCACGTTGGTTGCGCGACGGCGGGCCCTTCAGGAGCCCGGGCGACAGCAAGGAGGAGCGCCATCATGGCCAATGATCGCAACCGCTACGGCAATCAGGATTCCGGCCGGAGTGACAGCGAGGATGACGGCTACATCGCCCGTCGCGGCTTCGGCAATCGCAGCGCCGGCTACGATCGCCGTTCCGGCTCGGATGAGGATTATGACCGCGGCCGCGAGCGGGATTTCGGGGATTCCGCCGGATACGGCACTGGCGGATCGGCTCTCGACTGGTACGATGTGGTCGGCGAGGATCGGGACTCAGGGCGCCCCCTCTTCGACACCGACCCCCAGCATGACCCGGACCGGTTCGGGCAGGACCGCTATGGCCGCGGCCGCTCCGGTTCGGAGAGCTTCGGCCGCGGCTCGCGCGACTACAATGAGGAGCGCGGCTTCTTCGAGCGGGCCGGCGACGAGGTGCGGTCCTGGTTCGGAGATGACGACGCGGATCGCCGCCGCGACCGGGACATGCGGGAGGCCGGCCAGCATCGCGGCCGCGGGCCGAAGGGCTACCAGCGTTCCGATGCCCGCATCCTGGAGGACGTGAACGACCGCCTCACCGAGGATCCGCACATCGACGCCTCCGAGGTCGATGTGAGGGTGGAGAACCGCGAGGTCACCCTCACCGGAACGGTCAACAGCCGCTTCGAGAAGCGGCATGCGGAGGACATCGCCGAGTCCGTTTCCGGCGTCACCCATGTCCAGAACAATCTGCGCATCCAGCAGGCGGCCGATGCGGGCATCGCCGGCACCATGATGTCGGGTACAGGGGCCGCAGGAGCCGGCAGCACCGGGACTCCGGCGACTGGCACAACAGATCCCGGCCGCCGCGGGTCTTCGGGCGGCGACGTCTGACGCCCCTGACCCGGCCCGAGAACGACCGATTTACCAGGATGCGCTTCTCCCCTTGGGGACGAGGCGCATCCGTCGTACCAAGACCTTTGCCTTTCCCCAGCCGCGATGAGGCCCCATATGAAAGGGAAAGGAAGAGGACATCGATGGCAGGCATTTCCGTCACGCTCGAAGGCGACAACATTCAGCTGGCTTTCCAGAAGGGTGATCAATCGACCGCCGTGGTCATGGATCCCCATGCTGCCCGCTCGCTGGTGAGGGCGGTGAGCCAGCTTCTTACCGCAATCGGCGAGAGTGTCGGGGGCGAGGACGAGGACGTGCCGGAAGAACTGGTGGACGTGACCTCCCAGACCATCGACGTCGGCATGGACGAGCACGGCATGGCCGTGGTGGCTCTCCAGGCCGGCATGATGCCGCCGTTCCTGCTGCGCCTGAAGGACGACGAGGCAAGACACATCGCCCAGAGCCTGCTCGAGATCCTGAACAGTCCCCGCGACGTGCGTGTCTCCCACGGGGATCACTAGGGCATCGCTGGGTGCGGAAAACTGGACCCAGCTCTCCGCACGATGCGCTGAGTTTAACCAATCTTCCTCAAGGTCATGAGAAAAGCATTGATCTGAACTCAGACGCCTGACATAAGTTACTTTATAACTTTTCTTTTGCTGGGGAATGCGTAAGCGGCATCTTCGGGCAACCCGGATATTGTCATGGCGAATTGGTCTGCAGGTTATGTCGTCGATATCGATTACACTCACGGCTTCTACCAGGAACTGACGCCGAGCCTTCTCGGCTTTCTGACGCTCCTGCAGGGGGTGCAGGCACCGGATCTCGGTTCCTCGTCGCTGGCCTATTGCGAACTCGGATGCGGCCAGGGCTTCTCGACCAATCTCCTGGCTGCCGCGAACCCGCAGATCCAGTTCCACGCGACCGACTTCAACCCTGGTCATATCGTGGGTGCGCAGAGCCTCGCCCAGGCGGGAGGCTTGCAGAACGTCCATTTCTACGACGACAGCTTCGCCGACTTCCTGGATCGCGGCGACCTTCCGGACTTTGATTTCATCACGCTCCACGGAATCTTCAGCTGGATCTCGCCGGAGAACCGGCACACCATCGTCGAGTTCATCCGCAGGAAGCTCAAGCCCGGCGGCATCGTCTACGTCTCCTACAACACCATGCCGGGCTGGGCCTCCATGATGCCGCTCCGGCGTCTCCTCGTGGAGCATACGCTAGCCAAGGGCTCACAGCTTTCGCCCCATTCGCGAGCCACGGCTTTCCTGGATTTTGCGGACAGGTTCAGCAAGCTGGACACCCGCTTCTTCGCCAACAACCCCAAACTGACGAAGCGGCTGGAAAGGCTGAAGACTCATCACCCCAACTACATCGTCCACGAATACTTCAATCAGGAATCCGCCCCCTATTACTTCATGGATTTGGCACAGGAACTCGCCGAGGCGAAGCTCGCATGGGTCGGCCCAGCCAACGTGATGGAACACCTCGAGGAGCTCAATCTCACGAAGGAGCAGAGGGATTTCCCTCGCCGGCATCGACAACGTTGCCCTGCGGCAGACGACACGCGACCACATCGTCGACCAGCAGTTCCGGCGCGACATCTTCGTCAAAGGCGCTGTCCGCCTGCCTGCCAACCAGGTGCGGGAGCAGTGGCTCGACACACGCTTCGCCCTCTCTGCGAAAGGCGCCAGGATCCCCCGTGAGATGCGGGGCTTGCGCCACACGGTCAAACTGCAAAGTGGCGTCTACGATCCTCTCATCGCCATCCTTGAGAAAGGTCCGCGCACCCTGCGCGAGATGATGGCGGAACCAGCTCTCGGCTCCATCACCTTCGCCAGGCTCGTTCAGGCCCTCACCATGCTGGTGGCTCTGGGCGTATGCCACCCCTGCTTGCCGGAGCAGGGCTTCGCCGAGCGGAAGCTGCAGACAGACCGCTTCAACAGGGCCGTGGCCAACGGATCGCGCTTCGAGCGCAAGTTCAGCCATTTTGCATCGCCCGTCACGGGAGGGGGCATTGCGGCCGACCGGATCAACCAGCTGATGTGGCTCGCCCTGCTCGGCAAGGAGCCCGACGCGGCGCGCTTCGTGGACAAGGTGCTATCGGATGCCGGTCAACGCCTTTTGAAGGACGGCAAGCCTGTGGAAAGGGAGGCCCACGAGGAGGAGCTGCAGCGGCGGCTTGCGGAGTTCGAACAGGACACCCTCGGAGTGTGGACTCAGCTGGGGATGGGGGCTCCCTCACCTCACAGATCCTCCGAGCAGCGCCGGCTTCGCGCCTGAACCGGGCGTTATCGCGGCGGCATTAAGCTGAGCCGTCACGGAACTTCATGAATGCCATTCGGTTGTCGAACGCGGGTCATTCTTGGCCGCGCTTCGGACAGGGCCCATGGCAGTTCACGACCCAGATCTCACCTCCGGCGCATATCCGTCCGTCCCCATTATGGACGCCAAGGCGGAGCCGACCCTGAAATACCCTGAATCCGAGGCCTTCTATGCAGAGGCTCTTCGGGAGCTGAATTCTCTTGGGCTGCCTTTCCTCCTCGCCGGCACCTATGCGCTCTCGGCCTATACCGGCATCACCCGCCCGACGAAGGATCTCGACATCTTCTGCAAGGCGGGCGACTACACGCGCGTTCTCTCGCACTTCAAGAGCCTCGGCTACTCCATCGAGATCGAGGATGACCGCTGGCTCGGCAAGGTCTTCAAGGGCCAGTACTTCTTCGACGTGATCTTCGCCTCGTCGAACGGCACCATGCCGATCGGCGATCCGTGGTTCGAGCATGCCCGCCAGATCGAGGTGTTCGGCATTCCCGTGCGCATCGTAGGCCCGACCGAGCTCGTCTGGTCGAAGTGCTTTATCCAGCTGCGCCACCGCTATGACGGCGCCGACGTGGCGCACACGATCCTGAAAGCCCACGACCAGATCGATTGGCATGGCCTTCTTGCCTATATGGAAGTGCATTGGGAGGTGCTGCTCATGCACCTGCTCAACTTCCGCTGGATCTATCCGTCCGAACGCGACAAGGTCCCGGGCTGGGTGATGGACGAGCTTCTCGACAGGCTCTCCAAACAACGCGATCTTCCTCCGCCCCAGATGAAGGTCTGCCGCGGCCGGATGTTCTCCCGTGTCGATTACGAGATCGACGTCAAGGAATGGGGCTTCGCCGATGTGGGCGGCGAAGGTGAATGGCGGAATGAGTGACGTACAGACACCGCTGAAGGTCGCTGCCATGGGCGACCTTCACGTTCGTGAGGACAATGCCGAATCCTACCGTGAGCTGTTCGGGGAGATTTCCCGCGAGGCGGACGTTCTCGTGCTAGCCGGAGACCTGACGGATCTCGGCAAGCCGAAGGAGGCGGAGTTGCTCGCGCAGGACCTGAAGGCCTGCTCGATCCCCGTCGTCGGCGTGCTCGGGAACCACGACTACGAATGCGGCGCACACGAAGAGGTGGCGCAGATCCTGCGCGATGCCGGCATGAAGCTGCTCGATGGCCAATCCGTCGAGATCGACGGCGTTGGCTTCGTCGGCGTGAAGGGATTTGCCGGCGGCTTCGGGCGTCGCATGCTGGGCTATTTCGGCGAGCCGGCCATGAAGCAGTTTGTCAGCGAGACCATGAACGAGACGCTGCGGCTCGAGAACGCCATGCGCCATGTGCGCGCAAAGCGCTCCATGGTCATCCTCCACTACGCGCCGGTCACCGATACGATCGAGAGCGAGCCGCTGGAAATCTATCCGTTTCTGGGCTCATCCCGTCTGGCGGAGACGATCGACCGCTTCAAGGTCAATGCCATCGTGCACGGACATGCGCATCGCGGCCGCTTCGAAGGCCGCACGCCCGGCGGGCAGCCGGTCTACAATGTAGCCAAGCACATCGAGAAGCCGAACGGCAAGCCTTACGCCATTCTCGAAATCTGAGCGGGCTCATGAAGGCCCGCTCATCATGATCGTCGTCTCCACTCAATAACGCGTGCCGGGATCCGTCGGGTTGCCGGGCAGGTAATCGGGCTCGGAGCCTGGCCCTTTCGGATCGTTGATCCCCGGATCGGTGACCGGGTAAGGCGTGCGCGGTCCGGTTGGACCGATATCGGGCTCTTCGTCAGGAATGGTTCCTGGCGGCACCTCGCTCGGGATGTTGCCACCGGGCGTCGGCTCGTTCGTGGGCGTTCCCGGATTGACCATCGTTTCTTCCTCGCTTTGCAGAAGCCGTGTTTGGGTCAACAAATCCGCGTGAGCAGGGTTCCGCTCGTGTTCCTCACGGGGAACCGCTCCCCGCTTCACCCGTTCCCAGGCAGTTCCCATAAACAATGGAGAAGCATCATGCCTGACATCAAGCAGGCCAGGATCCTCATCATGGCGACCGATGGCTTCGAGCAGTCTGAGCTCATGGTGCCGCAGGAGAAACTCTCGGATGCGGGTGCGACGGTCGAGGTCGCGGCGCCGAAGTCGCGCATGAAATCCGGCAAGATCTACGGCTGGGACGAGAAGGACTGGGGCAAGATCGTATCGGTCGACAAGGACATCGAGGATGTGAACCCGGCCGAGTACGACGCGCTCGTGCTGCCTGGCGGACAGATCAACCCCGACAAGCTGCGCGCCGAGCCGAAGGCCATCGAGATCATCCGCGCCTTCTACTCCTCGGGCAAGACCATAGCTGCGATCTGCCACGCCCCCTGGCTTCTCATCGAGGCGGGCATCATCAAGGGCAAGAAGTGCACGTCCTATCACTCGATCAAGACGGACGTGATCAATGCCGGCGGGCAATGGCGCGACGAGACGGTCGTGACCGATCACGGCCTCATCACCAGCCGCAATCCCGGCGATCTCGATGCCTTCGTGAACAAGATCATCGAAGAGGTGCGCGAGGGCTCTCATGCGGGCCGCCGCCAAGCGGCAGAGTAATCGCCCACTCTTTCGTGCAAACAAAAAAGCGGCCGGTTTTTAACCGGCCGCTTTCGTATTCGTAGAGGGGATCGACGTCAGGCCTGCTGGATCGCCGAAATCTTCCAGGGGCCGCCCTGCTCGCGCCGGAAGGTCCAGAGCTCGGTCGCCTCTTCGACCTTGTTCGAATCGCCCTCCACGACGCGCCCGGTGGCGCGGTCGACCATGACGTCGGTGATGCCGAAGCGCATGGCGACGGTGGCGTAGTCCGTCGCGCCCTCGCGCCAGGCCTCCGACAGATCGCCCTGGTTGAGGCGCACATTGGAGAGCTTGTTCACGACGCCGCGGGCCGTGTTGTCGTTCAACTCCTCCTGGATGTAGCCAGCCATCTCAGGGGTTGCGAGCGTCCAGAGCTTGGCGACGTCCTCGCGGGAATAGGCATCCTGCATCTCGACGAGGCCACGCTCGAACTCCGCGTAGTCGCGCTCGCCGATGCCGATCTCATCCCGCACGCCGGGACGACCCTGTCCGCCCTGGGGCTGAGTTCCTCTGGACATGCCGCCCAGCGCTCCACCCAGGCCGCCGGCAAGGCCGCCCAAGCCACCGAGACCGCCGCTCATGGGACGTCCTCCGCCCGCCGTTGGAGGAACGCTGCCGCCCATGGAGCGGGCATAGCCCTGCTCCTGGGCCGACCCTGCATAGGCCGGCTGCTGGCGCCTGCGGAACCACTTCATGGCGAAGGAGACCAGCAGGACGACGAGGCCGATCTGGAGCAGGAGGCCGAAGATCGAGGCGAGACCGCCGAGGCCTCCGAAGAAGCCGTTGCCCATCAGCATGCCGAGCAGGCCGGCGCCGAACAGGCCGGCCATGAGACCCGTGCCGAAGCCGAAGCGGCGCGGCTGCGCAACGTTCGGGGCCGGAGTGCCCGGACGGGTCACGTTCGGACCTTGGTTCGGGACCTGCGAGCGCTGGATCGGGGCTGCGGCATCCGGGGCCGTTCTCGTGGCCGGCGGAGGCGTGTAGGTGCGCGAGCCGCGCGAGCCGAAGCTGCCCCCTCCCCGCCCGACGCGGGCCTCAGCCGCACTTCCGGCGAAGACCAGAGCGGCCGCCAGGGCGATCATGACCCGGCTGCGGCGAGAAGCTAAATTCATCATCGTCTTATGTTTCATCCCTTCGAAGCATGACGCTCCCATAGGATAATGTGGGGATGCCCGAGGGGTTGCGGAAGGGTCGCGCTTTCGATTTCGGTCAAGGCTTGAACACCCTCCGCCGCCTTCGTCATCACCGGCCTTGTGCCGGTGATCTCGATTGCTTGAAGCGCCGTGCTTCACAGCATCGGGATGGCCGGGACTGATCCCCGGATCAAGTCCGGGGACGGCCATGACGTGTGAGCTTCGATGCCTCAATGACCCTGCTTCTGCTTCAACTGGTCAATCCGCTTCGATGCCTCGGCCTTGTCGAGCTTGGGATCGAAGGCCTTGGGATCGTGCGCCTGTTCGGACAGGGTCTTGAGGTAGGACGCCTGAGCGCCGGTCATGGGTTCGTCGCCCGAGACCCACTCGTCCGGATCCTTGATCTGGTTGTCTGAGGGATCAGGGTTGGTCTTCGGATTAACTGCCTCTGCGGCAGGCTTACGGTTGACGGAAGCACCGGGATTCACTTTGCCGTGCGAAGACATGCAGGACTCCTATTGTTCTAGTTTTGTTCTATGACGAGAACACCCCTGCAGAGCATTGGTTCCTCTGAGAAAGGCGGATTACTCCCGGAGACTCATCCCCGTTATCCACAGATTCGGCCCTCGACTCGCTGCCAAGCCTATGTTCTTGATTTGTTCATGTATATGAGAGGGACGTGCGGCGATGCGAAAACCGACGGGTCTGGAGCGGCTCTATGTCGACTTCGATTCCTTCTTCGCCAGCGCAGAGCAGCACCTCCAGCCCCAGCTGCGCGGCCGGCCCGTCGGGGTCATTCCGGTCGATTCGGAGCATACGGGGCTCATCGCCGTCAGCCGGGAGGCGAAGGCTTCAGGGCTCAAGCGCGGCACCTTCGTGCGGGATGCCCGCCGGCAATGTCCCGGCCTCGTTCTCGTGACGGCGCGGCACGAGGCCTATGTGGATCTGCACCGGCAGATCCTCAACGCCATCGAGACGGTCATTCCCGTCAAGGCGGTCTGCTCCATCGACGAGATGGTCTGTGCGCTGATGCCCTCGGAATGGCCTCAAGGCCTCGCGATCGGGCAGCGCGTGAAGGATGCGATCGCCGCCCGGATCGGCCCCACCCTGACCTGCTCGGTCGGCCTGGGGCCAAACGACCTGCTGGCCAAGATCGCCGCCGAGATGAAGAAGCCGGACGGCCTCGTGGCGCTCCATCCCGACAATCTGCCAGGCCCCCTGCTCTCCCTTGACCTGACGGATATTCCCGGCATCGCGCGGGGCAATGCGGCGCGGCTTGCCCGCGCCGGAATCGGCGACATGGCCGCTCTCTGGCGGCTCCAGCCCAAGGAGCTGCGCCGGCTCTGGGGCAGCGTCGAGGGGGAACGGATGTGGATGGGGCTGCATGGCTACACCGTGGAGCGGCCCGAAACCCGCCGCAGCATGTTCGGCCACGGCCGGGTTCTTCCCGCCGACTGGCGCTCCCTGAACGGCGCCTATGCGGCCGCCCGCGTGCTGCTCGCCAAGGCTTCGGCCCGGATGCGGCGTTCAGGCTTTGCGGCCAAGGCATTGGCGGTCTGGCTGACGGACGGGAACAGCGCAGGCTGGTATGGGGAGGAGCATTTCCGGGCCACCTGGGATGATCCGTCCCTGCTGGCTTCCTTGAGCCGCCTGTTCCTCCACGCCGAGCGGGAGGAGATGCGCCGCTGCCGCAGCATCCATGTGGCGCTGCACGATCTGATGCCGCTCAGCGACATCGAGGACGACCTGTTCGACGACGCCCCGGAGGCACGGCTCAAGCGGCGCATGGAATATCTGTCGGCGATCGCCGACCAGCTCAATGTCAGCCACCGAAAGACCCTCCTGCACTGGGGTCCGTGGGTGACGATCCCCGGAGGCTATGCAGGCGCCAAGATCGCCTTCAACCGCATTCCCGATGCGGAGGATTTTTAAGTAGAACCAAGGATGTTGAGCACGAGGCCTGCCTTGGCCACAATGGCGGCTCGGTTCGTCTCCTGGAGATTCTTCGATGGCCAAGCGCGCGATCATTCCGCCTGAATTCCGCATGGCGGCCGAACAATCGAAAATGTCTCCCGCCATTGTGTCGGGGGACCACGTTTTTCTGACCGGAGTTACCGGGAGCGACGCGTACGGGCAGATGCCGGGCGATCCCGAAACTCAGATCAGGAACGCTTTCGAAAAGATCGGATCCGTGCTGAGCGCGGGCGGCCTGACGTTTCGATCGATCGTCGAGATGACAACCTATCATGTCGGCCTGCGGGGCCATTTCAATCTCTTCGATGCGATCCGCCTCGAGTACCTAGGCGAGCCCTATCCAGCCTGGACGGCAGTTGAAGTCGCTGGTCTCAGGCGTGAAGGAGCGATCGTCGAGATCCGCGTGATCGCTCACACCAATGCCGGTGCCTGAGGCTATGAGCCTGACGTCTTGAGCGCGCCCTGAAACGTCGATGCCCAGCACTGGGCCGGGCATGACTTGGAATTCATGGAAAGCCTGAAAGCCTCAAGCCGCCTTGCTCTTGGGCTGCACCTCGGCCGAGTAGTCGTCCATGAGCACCTTGGTCATGTTTCCGGGCTGGTACTTGTGCGGGCCGATCTCGGATACGGGCGTCACTTCGGCCGCCGTGCCGGTGATGAAGCACTCGTTGAAGCTCGGGAGCTCGTCCGGCATGATCCGACGCTCGGCGACCTCGAAGCCGCGGCGCTTGGCGAGGTCGATCACCGTGCGGCGGGTGATGCCGTCGAGGAAGCAATCGGCAATCGGCGTGTGAACGATGCCGTCGCGGATGAAGAACACGTTGGCGCCCGTGCACTCCGCCACGCGGCCCTGCCAATCGAGCATGAGCGCGTCCGCATAGCCCTTCCGCTCCGCCTTGTGCTTGGAGATGGTGCAGATCATGTAGAGGCCCGCGGCCTTGGCCGCCGACGGGGCCGTCGCCGGATCGGGACGGCGGTATTCCGCCATGTCGATGCGGATGCCCTTCATCTTCTGGACCGGGTCGAAATAGCTCGGCCATTCCCAGGCCGCGATGGCGAGATGGATCTTGTTGGCCTGCGCGGCCACGCCCATCATCTCCGAGCCGCGCCAGGCAACGGGACGCAGATAGGCATCCTTCATGCCGCTCTTTTCCAGCACGAGGCGCTTGGCCGCGTCGATTTCGGCCGCCGTGTAGGGAATTTCGAAATCCAGGATCTCGGCCGATTTCCTGAGCCGCTCCGAGTGCTCCGTCGACTTGAAGACCTCGCCCCCATAGGCGCGCTCGCCTTCGAACACGGATGACCCATAATGGAGGCCGTGCGAGAGAACGTGAAGCTGAGCATCCTTCCAGGGTACCAACTGTCCGTCGTACCAGATCCATCCATCACGTTGATCGAAGGGGGTCGCGGACATCGTGCATCTCCTTGAAGGCCGACCTTGTGGCAACCGGGGTCGGGTAATTTCCGGCGTGCTTCCAGCCGATTTCAATCTCATTCATTTCGCGGAAGCGGCTTGACGAGTAACAATCGTCCTGAGATATGTCAACAAGGCTGACATAAAATTTAGGATCAGGATGGTGCCTGACGCTATTCCGGCTTTGAAGTCTCATCACCCCGGTAAGGATATCCTCGCCGAGACCCCGGCCTATGATCTGATCGAATTGTTCTTCTTTGCCTACCGCGACTTCGTCAGCGATCCGGACAGGATCCTGGACGAGTACGGCTTCGGGCGTGCCCATCACCGGGTCCTGCACTTCGTGAGCCGCAATCCGGGTCTCACCATCGCGGAGCTCCTGGATATCCTGCGCATCACCAAGCAGAGCCTCAACCGGGTCCTGAAGGAGCTGATCGAAAAGGATTTCATCGAGAGCCGGATGGGCACCGCCGACCGGCGCCAGCGGCTGCTCTTCGCCACGGCCCAGGGGCGGGAACTGGCCCTGAAGCTCGCCAAGCTGCAGACCCGCCGCATCATGCGCGCCTTGTCCAGCATGGAGCCCGAGGCCAAGGACCTAATCAGCCGCTATCTCCTGAGCCTGATCGATCAGGACAGCAGCGCCCATGTGAAGCATCTCGTATTCGGGTCCGAGGAAACCTGATAAAGCAGGGTCCGTAACCTTGAAGCATTAAAGCATCGTGCGGAAAAGTGGACCCGGTTTTCCGCAGGAACGATGCTCTTAGTAATGGAGGAAGCATCGGATGAATCCCAAAAGTGCAAATCCACTTTTGGGTCCGATGCTTTAGACCCGATGGATGCACGCATCGACATTCCCGACCATGCTCCGCACGTCCTCGTGGTGGACGACGACCGCCGCCTGCGCGACCTGCTGACCCGTTTCCTCAGCGAAAACGGCTACCGGGTGACCGCGGCGGCCAGCGCCGCTGAGGCGCGGGCGAAGGCGGAGAACTTCGTCTTCGATGCCCTCGTGCTCGACGTGATGATGCCGGGTGAAACCGGCTTCGATTATGCCCGCTCCTTACGGGAGCATTCGCAGGTGCCGATTCTCATGCTCACCGCCCGCTCCGATACCTCGGACCGGGTGACAGGGCTGGAGATCGGCGCGGACGACTACCTGCCGAAACCGTTCGAGCCGCGCGAGCTGCTCCTGCGGCTCGGCAACATCCTCAAGCGTGCGGCGCCCGTGCCGGGCGCAGCCAATGGCGATGTGCCGGACGTGATCCATTTCGGCCCCTTCTCCTACCGCTTCGACCGAGGCGAATTGCGGCGTGGTGACGAGATGGTGCGCATCACCGAGCGCGAGCGCGAGATCCTGACCATCCTCGGAAGCCACGCGGGCGACAACGTGCCCCGCGAGGCCCTGGCCGGCACCGGGATCGCCGCCAACGAGCGCACGGTGGACGTCCAGATCAACCGCCTGCGGCGCAAGATCGAAACCGACCCAGCCAATCCGATCTTCCTCCAGACCGTGCGCGGCATCGGCTACCGGCTCGTGATCGACCGATGAAGATCGGCGCAACCCTGAAGTATTCGCCCCTCGATCATGCCGCGCGCTGGTTCGGGCGATTCCTGCCGAAGGGTCTCTATGCGCGCGCACTCATCATCATCATCGCGCCGGTCATCCTGCTGCAATCCGTCGTGGCCTACGTGTTCATGGAGCGCCATTACGAGCTCGTGACGCGCCGCCTCTCCTCGGCAGTGACGGCTGATATCGCGGCGCTCATCGACATCTACGAGAGCTATCCGCAGGACAGGAACACCAGGACCCTCTCGCGCATCGCTTCCGAGCGCCTGCAGCTCGATGTCGACATCCTGCGCAACACCGATCTGCCGGCGCCCGGCCCCAAGCCATTCTTCTCGATTCTCGACGAAACCCTGTCGGACGAACTGCGCCGCCAGGTGGACCGCCCCTACTGGATCGATACGGTCGGACGCTCGAGTTATGTGGAAGTGCGCATCAAGCTCGACGAGAACGACGTGATGCGCGTTCTGGCGCGGCGCAGCCAGGCCTACGCCTCCAACTCGCACATCTTCCTGGTCTGGATGGGCGGCTCTTCCTTCGTGCTGCTCGGCATCGCCATCCTGTTCCTGCGCAACCAGATCAGGCCGATTCTCCGGCTCGCGGAAGCAGCGGAGGCTCTCGGCAAGGGACGTGAGATCGAATTCCGTCCGCGCGGGGCGCGCGAGGTGCGCCAGGCCGGCCGCGCCTTCCTCGAGATGAAGCGGCGCATCGAGCGCAACATAGAGCAGCGCACGACGATGCTCAACGGCGTAAGCCATGATTTGCGCACCATTCTCACGCGCTTCAAGCTGTCGCTCGTCTTCCTCGATCAGACGCCCGAGGTCGAAGATCTCAAGCGGGACGTGGACGAGATGAGCCGCATGCTCGAAGGCTATCTCGCCTTTGCTCGCGGCGAAGGCGGCGATGCAGGCGAGCAGGCGGTCGAGACGGATCTGCGGCAGCTGCTCGAAGAGGTGCAGTCGGATGCGGAGCGGCAGGGCCATGTTACCGAGCTCGCCATCGTCGGGGATCCCATGATCACGGTGCGCCCGGATGCGTTCCGCCGCCTTCTGTTCAACCTCGTGTCGAATGCCGCGCGACACGGTGATCGGATCGATATCACGGCCAATCACGAAACACGCTGGCTCGTGCTGCATGTGGATGACGACGGGCCGGGCATTCCAGCCGACATGCGCGAGGAGGTCTTCAAGCCCTTCGTGCGCCTGGATGAAGCCCGCAATCAGGATGAAGGCGGCTCGGGGCTGGGGCTTGCCATTGCCCGCGACGTCGCACGCTCCCATGGCGGCGACATCGTGCTCGGCGACAGCCCGCTCGGGGGCTTGCGCGCGACGGTGCGGTTGCCGGCCTGATCAGTAAAGCCGCCCGCCCACCGGCACATCACGGTCGGGGCGAATCAGCATGACGTCGCCATTGGCATCGGGCACGCCAAGCGTCAGCACCTCCGACAGGAAAGGTCCGATCTGACGCGGCGGGAAGTTCACCACCGCCAGCACGAGCGTCCCGACGAGATCCTCCGGCGTGTGGTTGACCGTGATCTGCGCCGATGAGCGCTTCATGCCGATTTCAGGCCCGAAATCGACCGTGAGCTTGAAGGCCGGCTTGCGCGCCTGCGGAAACGCTTCCACGGCAACGATGCGGCCGACGCGGATGTCGACCTTCAGGAAATCGTCGAACGTGATTGGCGGTGTGGTTGAACGCGCCTGATCCATGTGCGCCTGCTCTGTCAGATCGCCGCTGCGGGATTCTCCGCCTCGCCATTGTCCTCTGCGGTGCGACGCTTGTCGGAGCGGGACGGGCGGCGTCCCTGCATGAAGGCGCGCCCGACCGCGCGCAATGGAGCGCTCAGGCGGCGCAGATCCTCGGCGCCTTCCAGAATGCGTTCGCCACGCCGCAACTCGCGATCGAGGCGGGCCATGGTCCTGGCCTGCGCCGGATCGTCATCCTCGAGCCAGGTGCGCATGGTGTTGGCATAGACCAGCACGGCACCCTGAAGCTTCAAGGTGCCGAGCGGCCCTTCCGTGTTGATGCCGGCTGCCGCCAGCATGAAGCGCTGGGAGTTGAGCGCCACCTGATTGAGGGCCGCGAGCGACACGGGATCGTACTGCAGATCCTGCGAGATCCGGCGCAACGCTTCCTTGTAGGGCTGCATCGCATCGAATCGGCGCATCAGCACGTCGAAGATGCGCTCGCGCGCCGGCTCGCCGGCGAGATCCTCTGTGGTGCCTTCCAGCACCTGGCGGTCGATCATGCGGGACAAACCGCCGAGCACGGCGCCCTTCGAGGGGAAGAGATCGCGGAACTCCGCAAGCGAGACATTCGCCGCCTTGGCGATATCGGTGATCTCGATCTCGTGCCAGGCGCGCCGGGAGGCGAGATCCATGAGGGCGTCGACAATCGCCTTGCGCTTGTCCATGGGAGCTGTGGGAACATCTGCCGTCATGATCAACCTCCTGAAGATATGCCGTCGATGCTTAATTTAGGGACGTGCCGAAGCAATCCCAAGGCTCAACCCGCGAGTTCCTCCGCGCGCCGCTTGGCCGCGGCCACCGCTTCGCGCATGAGCGCCTTCATGCCGTCTGGATCACGCATGAGCACTTCGAGCGCTGCCGCCGTGGTGCCGCCGGGCGAAGTGACGTTCTGGCGCAGGGTCGCGGGCTGTAGATCGCTCTGGAACAGAAGCTCCCCCGCCCCGGTCACGGTGGCGCGCGCGAGGCGCTGTGCCAGATCCGACGGGAGCCCTGCGGCGGCGCCTGCCTCGGCGAGACATTCCACGAGGTGGAACACATAGGCCGGCCCCGATCCCGATACGGCTGTGACGGCGTCGATCAGGTCTTCGGTGGGCAGCCATTCGACGATGCCGTTGCTGGCGAGCAGCGCATCGGCCATGAGGCGCTGCTCCTCGCTTACCTGATCGTTCGCGGCGGCACCCGTCGCGCCACGGCCGATGCTGGCGGGCAGGTTCGGCATGGCGCGTACGATGGCGCCCGAAGCAGAAAGCCTGGAGCGCAGGTCACCGATGGTCTTGCCGGCGAGGATCGACACGATGAGGGTGTGCGGCCCGAGGCAAGCGTTCACCGAAGGTGCCGCATCGTCCAGCATCTGCGGCTTGATGGCGAGCACCAGCACCTCGGGTGCGGCGGGTCCCGCAGGATTGAGGGCAATCCCCTTCTCCTGACAGAACTGCATCATTTCCTCGGACGGACGCGGGTCGAGAACCGTGACGCCCTGAGGTTTCACGCCGACCTTGAGCCAGCCCTCCAGCATGGAGCCGCCCATTTTGCCGGCGCCAACCAGGATGAGCGACGAGGGAAGACGGGAGGCGTTCGGCGACATGGGCTTACCCTGACGGAATGGAGACGGAGGGCCGCACTCTATTCACGTCAGCCCAGCCGTGTCGAGGCGGGTTCAGGCCTCGCCTTCTGTTTCGAACAGGACGCTGTCGAGGGCTTCACGGGCCGACTTTCCGGCCCAGATCACGAACTGAAAGGCCTGGAAATAGCGTTCGCAGGCCTCGACCGCGACCCGCAGCATGGTCTCGCACTGCCCGTCCGTCGGATCGGCTCCGCCGGCAAGCAGGAGGGCATGGCGGAACATCACCACGTTCTCTGTGCTCCACAGGTCGAAATGTCCGACCCAGAGCTGTTCGTTGACGGCGGAAATAAGGTGCACGACCTCCTGCCGGCGCCGGTCCGGCACCTTCAAGTCAAATGCGCAGGCCATGTGCAGGGCCTCGACGTCCTCGATCCAAGTGAAGGCGATGTCGTAATCGGCCCAGCGTCCGGCGACGGAGACGGACATCTCGTCCGCCTCGGCCCGATCGAAGATCCAATGGCGCAGGGCAGCGAGACGCTCGACCACGTCGAGAGGATGCTCCGCGCGGTCGATTTCAAGATGAATCTGCGACATGTCGATCCTGAAAGCTCAGTTGTCTGAATATGGTAAACACATTCCGGCAACATCATTGCGTCAATCCGAGCACTACTCGGCAGAAGATCTCGGAATACCTTCGGTATTCGGAGCCCCTGCCCCGGCAATCTCGAATCAGCTCATGGATCGACAGTCTAAGATTTCGGCCTCTGTCACAATGCGCTGGGTTCACCTGTCCACAACAGGAGCCCCGCGCGGGATGCAGGACGGCTTTTCACCCTGATCAGGGTGCAGCAGAGCTCGCGCCGCCGGCGGTCGACTTCGCCTCGAGTTCCTTCACCCGGGCCTCGAGCCGCTCGTTCTCCTCGCGGGCCGCAATCACCATCTCCCGCAGAACCTCGACCTCCTCGCGGGTAGCGACGTCCATGTCCTTGATCAGCCGCTCGAACTGGCTGCGGACCACGCTCTCGACCTCGCGCCGGACGCCCTGGGCCGCCCCTGCGGCATCGGTGGCAAAGCGGGCGAGTTCATCGAAGATCCGGTTGGACGATTGGGTCATGGTCAATCCACAGCGTTCAGTGGGCTCATCGGCCCTGGAACGTCACACATGGGCGCATTCGCCTTAAACTGCAACAGGGTTGACGATCCTCTGCCGAAGGGTCCAATGGCAGTCCGTTCGATCAAGGCCTGCTCATGCCGCTCTCCTTTCCGCTCATCGACCCGATCGCCATCTCCATCGGTCCCATCGCGATCCGCTGGTACGCGCTAGCCTATGTGGTCGGCCTCCTGGGCGGCTGGTTCTATGCCAAGCGCCTAGCTGCAAAAGCCGATCTCTGGGGCGGCCTGAAGCAGCCCAAGCCGGTTGATGTGGACGACCTCATCGTCTGGGTGGCCCTCGGCGTCGTACTGGGCGGACGCATCGGCTACGTGCTGTTCTACAATCTGGGATCCTACCTCTCGCAGCCGCTGGAGATCCTCGCGGTCTGGCGCGGCGGCATGTCCTTCCACGGGGGCTTCCTGGGCGCGGTGCTCGCCATCGTGCTCTTTGCCCGCGCACGCGGCCTCAATCCGCTGGCCATGCTCGACATGGCCGCCGTGGTGACGCCCATCGGCCTGTTCTTCGGCCGCATCGCCAACTTCATCAACGGCGAGCTGTGGGGAAGGCCAGCCCCCGATTTCGCCTATGCGGTGGTCTTCCCCCATGCGGGTCCGGTGCCGCGCCATCCCAGCCAGCTCTACGAAGCGCTGGGAGAGGGCCTAATCCTGTTCATCATCATGGCTTTCGCAGCCCGCCGCTTCGGCTTCCGCAGGCCAGGGCTCCTTGGCGGCATCTTCGTGCTGGGCTATGCGCTCGCCCGTATCTCGGCCGAGTTCTTCCGCGAGCCGGATGCGCAGCTCGGCTTCATCTTCGGCTCCTCGGTGCAGGCGCTGGGCGGCGGCATCACCATGGGCATGCTGCTCTCGATCCCCATGGCGCTCGTCGGCGCGGGAGCCATCGTGCTGGCGGCGCGCGGCCATACCCGCCCCCAGCAGGTGGTCAAGACCGCGTGAAGCCGCTGAAGGAAATCTTGCGCCAGACGATCGCCCTGGAGGGGCCGCTCTCGGTCGAGCGCTACATGAGCCTGTGCCTCGCGCATTATTACGCCACCCGCGACCCGCTTGGGGCCGCCGGCGACTTCACCACGGCACCCGAGATCAGCCAGATGTTCGGCGAGCTGATCGGCCTGTGGATGCTGGAGGCCTGGAGCGGCATGGGCCGCCCTGCTCCATGCCGTCTCGTGGAGCTCGGGCCGGGACGCGGCACCTTGATGGCCGATTTATTGCGGGCGACGCGGATCCTGCCCGACTTCAAGGCGGCTGCCACCGTTCACCTTGTCGAGACGAGTCCTTTCCTGAAGCAGCGCCAGCAGGATGCTCTTGCAGCATCGGGCTTTTCGGTTCACTGGCACGATCACATCGAGGATGTGCCGTCTGGCCCGATCCTGCTCGTGGCCAACGAGTTCTTCGATGCCCTCCCGGTCCGCCAGTTTCTCGCCACCGACCGCGGCTGGTGCGAGCGACTGGTGGGCATCGACGGCGAGCGTCTGATCTTTGGCCTGCGCCCGGAGCCGGAAGGGGGTCTCGGCAATCCCCTGCGCCAAGGCGACATCCTCGAATGGCCCGCCGCCTCGCTCGACCTCATGGGCGGGCTCGCCGGCAGGCTCGCCCGCGATGGCGGGGCCGCCCTGATTCTGGACTACGGCTATTGGGGCCCGGCCTTCGGCGACACGTTGCAGGCGCTGAAAGGACATCAACCCGTCGATCCTTTGGAGGAACCGGGCGAGGCTGACCTGACCACCCATGTAGACTTCCATCGCCTGGCTCAAGCCGCTGCAAGGCAAGGCTCCCGCATCCACGGCATCGTCGCGCAGGGCGACTTCCTTCAAGCGCTCGGCATCGAGGCTCGTGCAGCGGCCTTGAGCGCGCGCGCCACCGAGGCTCAGGCCGTCGACATCGACCGGGCACTCGCCCGCCTGACGGAGCGCGGACCGACCGGCATGGGAGAGCTGTTCAAGGTCTTGGCCGTGACCCATGAATCCATCCAAACCGTGCCCGGATTGCCCGCCCCGCCCTCCTCCTCGTAAGATTGCGCCATGCTCATCCAAGCCCCCTCCCTCGCCTCCCAGCCGGATATCCGCCATGCCTTCTTCACACGGGAAGGCGGCGTCTCGGAGGGGATCTATGCCTCGCTCAACGGCGGCGTCGGCTCCTCCGATGATCCTTTTAGGGTGCAGGAGAACCGCCGACGCATGGCCGAGGCGCTCTCGGTCGCGCCGGAGGCCCTCATCAGCGTCTATCAGGTTCACTCGCCCGATGCGGTGATCGTGGAAGGTCCGTGGATGGCCGAGCGCCCGAAGGCCGATGCCATGGTGACCTCCGTGCCGGGCCTGGCTCTCGGCATCACCACGGCTGATTGCGGGCCGGTTCTGTTCGCCGACGCGCAGGCCCGCGTGATCGGAGCAGCCCATGCGGGCTGGCGCGGCGCCGTGACGGGCGTTCTCGAAGCCACCGTCGAGGCGATGGAGCGGCTCGGGGCCAAGCGCCAAAGCATCGTCGCGGTGCTCGGGCCGACGATCAGCCAGAAGGCCTACGAGGTCGGGCCCGACTTCATCGAGCGCTTCACCCGGGAAGCGCCCGGTTACGGAGGCTTCCTCAAGGAGGCGCAGAGGCCGGGACATGCCATGTTCGATCTCCCCGGCTTCATCGGCGCGCGCCTTGAGGCGGCGGGGATCGGGGCCTTCACGGACCTGGGGCTCTGCACCTATTCCGACGAGGAGCGCTTTTTCAGCTATCGCCGCACCACCCACCGGCAGGAGCCGGATTACGGCCGCCTGACCTCGGCTATCGCGCTCACTCCCTGATGCCGGCCACGTCCGGCGTTTCCCAGGCGAGATGCTGGCCGCCATCGACGGCGATCATCTGACCCGTGACGCTTCCGGCTTTCACGAGGTAGAGCACCGCATCGGCGATCTCGTCCGGCGTTCCGCCATGGCCAAGCAGCACGGCGCTGCTCTGCTTGGCGAAAGCCTCGTCCCCCTGGCGCACGTTCGACAGGGTGGGACCCGGCCCGATGGCATTGACGCGGATCCGGGGCGCCAGCGCCTGAGCCATGGTCTGGGTGGCGGTGAAGAGGGCAGCCTTCGTGAGCGTGTAGGAGAAGAATTGCGGCGTCGGCTTCCAGACGCGCTGGTCGACGATGTTGACGATGCAGCCCCGCCCCTCGGGGGGGAGCTGGTGGGCGAAGTCGCGGGCGAGGAAGGCAGGGGCTCGGAGGTTCACGGCAAAGTGCCGGTCCCATCGCTCCTGCGACAGGGTCTCCACCTCGTCGGGTTCGAATTCGGAGGCATTGTTGACGAGAAGATTCAAAGGACCCAGCGCCTGCACCGCCTCCGAGATCAAGCGTCCGACGGCATCGCCTTCGGCCAGATCGGCCTGGACGACCGCCGCATTGCCGCCATCCTGCCTGATCTGGGCTGCCATGTGCTCCGCCTCGTCCGTGGAGCGGCGGCAGTGGATCGCGACCGCATAGCCCTCTGCGGCGAGCCGCTCGACGATTCTGCGCCCGATCCGCTGCGCGCCGCCAGTGACGAGGGCTGCTTTTTTCATGTCCGGCCTCTTGAAACGTAAGGAGGTAGCGTCAGCTATCCGCATTCGCCAAGAAAATGACATTTTTTTGCTCTGGCGTCGAACAAAAGGCCAAGCTGTGCGTTGTAGGGCCAGCGATGCCACAAGGGGAACAATACGGGCATTACGCCACAATCCTGCCACAGCTGTTCTTGGCCGCTGTGGTTGTGAGGTCACAGCCCTCGCGAGGTTGTCGCTCTATAAATGGGGAGTGCCCGGCTTGAACCGACAACAAGTGGGTCCGGCTGGCATAACATCGATTAGGAAAGAGAAACCATGAAGAAGATTCTTCTCGCCAGCGTCGCCCTCTTCGGCTTCGCCGGGGCTGCTGCCGCTGCGGACCTGCCCATGCGCGCCGCTCCTCCGGCTCCGATTATTGCTGCTGCTCCGCTCTTCACCTGGACCGGCTTCTACGTCGGTGCCCAAGTCGGCTATGGCTGGAATGCCAACGAAAACGACATCGTTCTCCCGACCGGCTTCGTGGTTCAGAGCGGCGATTTTGGTGACAGCGGCGACGGCTTCCTGGCCGGTGTCCATGCTGGTTACAACGTTCAGCTCGGCTC